>JAUZQL010000001.1 GCA_030950975.1 Mariprofundaceae bacterium
TTTTTTGAGAGGTTAAACAATGCCAACATACCGTTCCCGTACAACAACTGCTGGTCGTAACATGGCTGGTGCGCGCTCATTATGGCGTGCAACTGGCATGAAAGATGGTGATTTTGAGAAGCCCATTATTGCGGTGGTCAATTCCTTTACTCAATTTGTTCCGGGTCATGTGCATTTGAAAGATTTAGGGCAAATGGTGGCACGTGAAATTGAAGCGTCGGGTGGTGTTGCCAAAGAATTTAATACGATTGCTGTCGATGATGGCATTGCGATGGGACATGGTGGCATGCTGTACTCCTTGCCAAGCCGTGAAATTATTGCTGATTCAGTCGAATATATGGTCAATGCTCATTGTGCCGATGCTTTGGTGTGTATTTCCAATTGTGATAAAATAACACCCGGTATGTTGATGGCGGCATTGCGCTTGAATATTCCTGCGGTGTTTGTTTCAGGTGGTCCGATGGAAGCAGGTAAGGTGACCATTAAAAACCGTGAACAAATGTTGGACTTGGTCGATGCGATGGTGATGGCAGCCGATGATCATGAAACAGATGAAGATGTGGCATCTGTTGAGCGTTCGGCTTGCCCAACCTGTGGTTCGTGTTCAGGTATGTTTACAGCCAACTCCATGAACTGTTTAACGGAAGCTTTGGGCTTTTCCTTACCCGGTAATGGTTCTTTATGGGCAACCCATAGCGATCGCAAAGAATTGGTCTTAGAAGCAGGTCGCACGATTGCTGCGATTACCAAACGTTATTATGAACACGATGATGAATCGGTTTTGCCACGTTCAATTGCCACATTTAATGCCTTTGAAAATGCGATGGCATTGGATATTGCGATGGGTGGTTCAACCAATACCGTTCTTCATCTATTGGCATGTGCACAAGAAGCTGAAGTTGATTTTACCATGAGCGATATGGATCGCTTGAGCCGCAAGATTCCGAACCTTTGTAAAGTTGCACCCGCTGTTCCGCAATATCATATGGAAGATGTCCATCGGGCGGGTGGTGTGATGAATATATTGGCGGAATTAGATCGGAGTGGCTTGATTCATCGCAATGAACCCACTGTTCATACAGCAACTTTAGGCGATGCTTTAGATGCCAATGATATTACCAATGAAGCCAATGTAGCAGCAAGAGCAATGTTTTTAGCAGCCCCCGGTGGTATTCCAACGCAAGTGGCGTTTTCACAATCCGAACGTTGGAAAAGCTTAGATGACGATCGTCAAGCAGGGTGTATTCGTAGTGTCGAACATGCTTATTCCAAAGAGGGTGGTTTAGCAGTGTTATTTGGCAATATTGCCGAACGTGGTTGCATTGTAAAAACAGCGGGTGTCGATGAATCCATCTGGAAGTTTACAGGTCGGGCGCGTGTGTTTGTCTCACAAGATGATGCGGTTCATGCAATTTTAAACGATAAAGTTATCGCTGGTGATATTGTGATTATTACTTATGAAGGTCCTAAAGGTGGGCCAGGTATGCAAGAAATGCTTTATCCAACATCCTATTTAAAATCCAAAGGTTTAGGCAAAGATTGTGCGTTGTTGACCGATGGTCGTTTTTCGGGTGGTACATCAGGTTTATCCATTGGTCATGCTTCACCAGAAGCGGCAGAAGGCGGTGCGATTGGTTTGATTGAAGAGGGTGATCGTATCGATATTGATATTCCTAATCGTTCGATTCATTTGGTGGTTTCCGATGATGAACTCAACCAACGTCGTTCCTTGATGGAAGCCAAAGGTAAGGATGCTTGGAAACCAGTTGGGCGTAATCGTGTGGTATCCAAAGCATTAAAAGCCTATGCAGCTTTAACCACATCCGCCGATAAAGGTGCTGTGCGTGATTTAGAGCAGTTGAACAAGTGATCAATATGTGTCATCAAGCAAGGAAATAAACCATGAAAATTTGGCAGCTCTTGGAGCAAACAACGGTGGAAGGTGAAGCGCATGATATGCGTTTGTACCAACGAGATGACGAATTTTCAATTAAAACAGGCTATTCGGAATTGATGAATAGCCGCATGCATAGTTCAGAAGATTTGTTGGCTGAATTAGGTTGCCGTAGCTTAAAAGAAGGTCAACAGTCACGGATATTGGTGGGCGGTTTAGGTATGGGGTACACGCTTGCAGCGGTTTTAAAACATGCCCCTGATGATGCTGAAATCGTGGTATCTGAACTTGTACCCGAAGTTGTGGCTTGGAATCGCACCCATTTATCCCATCTTGCTAATCACCCTTTGAAGGATTCTCGGGTACACGTGCTTGAAGGGGATGTGGGTGTGTTGATACGCAATAAACAAGACTACTTTGATGTTATTTTATTGGATGTCGATAACGGACCTGAAGGGCTCACTAGGCAAGAAAATAGTGCTTTGTATAGTGCGAAAGGATTAAAAATGGCACGGCGTGCATTACGCCCACACGGTGTTGTAGGGGTTTGGTCAGCGTTTCCTGAACCACGATTTACAAAAAAAATGAACCAAGCAAATTTTCAAACAGAAGAAGTCGCATGTCGAGCGCATGGTCAACGTGGCAGCAAACACATGCTTTGGTTGGGTACTCGATTTTGAATGTACAAAAAAGGAAATAAAGCATGAAAAATCAATTAACAGCAGCGATTGTCTTTTATTTTAAGGGTGAGAAGTTTGATTTTTCTGCCGAGATTGATGTCGATAAATGGCTGCGAGAACATTCGGGCGATATGGAATATGTCTATGATGTCATTGCCCTTGCCAATGGCTTGGATCGCTATCGTTATGAATATGATGTGATGGTGATGGAGCCAGTAGTTTTTTTAAAGGGCACAGGTTTAGCAGCTCGTTATATCAAAGATGGTCAATTTGATTTGGATAACTTTCAAGTAGCATATGAGGTAGATAAAACGATGTCGCTACTGCGCCCAATTGCCAAGCAATATTTTGACATTGATAAGCTTGAGAACCATCCCAAGGTGTTGAATGCATTATTAGCCGCCTACCGAGCAAAACCGTCTATAGCGAATATGTAAGCCTGTGTTTACAATGCCGCGCCAATGGCTAACTCAACTTTAAAACAGCAATATATTCGCAATTTTTCGATCATTGCACACATTGATCACGGTAAATCAACACTGGCTGACCGTCTGATTGAAGAAACAGGCGCACTGTCTGAACGTGAAATGAAAAAACAAGTGCTTGATTCGATGGATTTAGAACAAGAACGTGGTATTACCATCAAAGCACAAACTGCAAGCTTGGATTATCCAGCGCAAGATGGGGAGGTGTATAAGCTCAACTTGATTGATACCCCAGGTCATGTGGACTTCACCTATGAAGTATCCCGTTCATTGCAGGCTTGCGAAGGTGCTTTGTTGATTGTCGATGCCACACAAGGGGTGGAAGCGCAAACCCTTGCCAATGTTTACTTGGCGATGGAAAATGATTTAGAAATTATTCCAATCATCAATAAAATTGATTTACCTTCTGCGGATATTGAAGAAGCCAAGCGTCAAATTGAAGATGTGATTGGCATTGATGCTTCTGAAGCGATTGCGGTATCTGCTAAAACGGGCGAAGGTATCATCGATGTATTGGAAGCGATTGTTCGCCGTATACCAGCGCCAAAAAAACATGATGATAAAGCCTTACGCGCTTTGATTGTAGATTCTTGGTTTGATTCTTATGTGGGTGCGGTCGCACTGGTGCGTGTGTTTGATGGTGTGATGAAAAAAGGGGATAAAATTCGCTTGATGTCGAATAACATTGCTTATGAAGTGAATGATGTGGGCATCTTTCAACCTGCCGCTTGTTCTACACCATCGCTCATTTCGGGCAGTGTTGGTTTTATGATTTGTGGCATTAAAACGCTCGCAGACTTGCGTGTAGGTGATACGGTCACCTTAGAACGCCAAGCTGCTGAAGAAAGCCTACCCGGTTTTCGAGAACCTAAAGCGATGGTTTTTTCAGGGCTTTACCCCGTGGACTCTGCTGATTATGTGGATTTACGCGACTCGCTTGAAAAACTCAATATGAATGACCCATCGTTCAGTTATGAAGCTGAAAGTTCAACGGCGTTGGGCTTGGGGTTTCGCTGTGGATTTCTAGGCATGTTGCACATGGAAATTATTCAAGAGCGATTGGAACGTGAATACGATTTGGATTTGATTACAACAGCTCCTTCGGTGGTTTATCGCATTCATTTCAAAGATGGCAGTATCAAAGAAGTCTCCAATCCAAGTGGTTTTCCTGATCCTGTTGAAATCATTAAAATTGAAGAACCGACTGTCCGTGCCAATATTTTTATGCCTGAAGAATTTGTCGGTGCTTTGATGAAATTGTGCCAAGAACGGCGTGGTTTACAGGAAGATATGAAGTTTATCGGACAAGGTCGGGTGATGCTGACATACAATTTACCACTGGGTGAAATGGTCATTGATTTTTATGATAAATTAAAATCAGTATCACGCGGTTATGCTTCGATGGATTATGAATTGGCAGCCTTTCGTGAAGAGGCTGTGATTAAATTAGATGTCTTGGTGCATGGTGATGTGGTGGATGCCCTTTCGATGATTGTTCATCAGTCAGTGGCAGAACCACGAGGACGATTATTGGTGAAAAAACTGCGTGAACTCATCCCACGTCAACAATTTGATGTACCGATTCAGGCTGCCATGGGTGGTAAAATCTTAGCCCGTGAAACAGTGAAAGCTGTGCGTAAAAACGTGATTGCTAAATGTTATGGTGGTGATATCACACGTAAACGTAAACTTCTTGAAAAACAAAAACGTGGTAAAAAACGTATGAAAGCGATTGGCAGTGTGGAAGTGCCACAAGAAGCATTTTTAGCTGTCTTAAAGCTTAATGAGGAGAATTAATAGCATGGAGAAGCAACAGAAACCGATTTGGCGAGAATGGTTGGAAAGTTTGATTGTGATTGGTTTGATTGCGATTGTGATTCGTAGCTTTATTGTCGCACCGTTTAAGATTCCATCATCCAGCATGGTGCCAACCTTAGAAGTAGGCGATTATTTGTTTGTCACGCGTTATGACTATGGCTTTCGGATTCCTTTGACGGACATTCAAATTGCGCCAAAAACTGCTCATCATGGGGATATTGTTGTCTTTGATTACCCTGGGGATCGACGTATTGATTATATCAAACGTATTGTTGGTTTACCGGGTGATCAAATTACCTACAAAAACAATGAGCTTTATGTCAATGGTAAAAAAATGGCGCTATCGAAAAAAGGCGAGCGTGCTTACTTTATGGCTGATGGAAGTGTTGATGTATCAGGGCTTTATGAAGAACATTTATTTGATGTGGATCATGCGGTGTTGCGCAAAGCTTATTCTATTAAAGATGGTGTATGGACGGTACCTACTGGGCATTACATGGTTCTTGGTGATAACCGAAATAACTCAAGAGACTCACGTTTTTGGGGCTTTGTACCTCAATCCTATTTGGTAGGTAAAGCAGAGCTTGTATGGTGGTCTTGGGATCATCAAAAAGGCACTGTGCGTTGGGAACGTTTGGGTAAAATTCTTCATTGATCACAAGGAAAATATCATGAAACAGCATGAAAAAGGTTTTTCAATTATAAAAATGATGATATGGGGTATGCTTCTTGGCGGTGCTGGTTTATATGCAGCCGCTGTATGGCCCATTTATAGTGCTTACTGGAAGGTTCAAGATACCTTTGACGGAGCGGTTAAAAATCTATCAACATTATCGGAACAATCGATTCGTGAGCGGCTTCCTAAGTTAATGTGGACACAATATTTAAACCCTAAAAGCCTTCCTAAAGCGTTTTATGAGCATTTGGAAGTAACATCCGATGGTGAAGGCTATCTGAAAATATCATCCTCTTATCATGTCACCGCATGGTTTTTAGGTAAGCCTGATGTGGATGATTCTGAAGGTGTTGAAGGTACTACCATTAAAAGTAAATGGGAACATTTACGCCGTCAATGGAAGGAAGATTTTGAATTTAAACCCTATGCAGAATCAGCTCATGAAGCCCCATAAGTTAGCTCATCAATTAGGCGTATCTTTTTGTGATGGAAGTTTATTGCAACGTGCTTTAACCCATTGCTCTTATGGTAGTGAACATATGGAACGTCTGGAATTTCTAGGTGATGCCGTGTTGGGTTTGGTTGTTGCCGAGTATTTACACGAACGTTTTCCAAATGAAGCAGAAGGTCAATTATCTCGTCTGAGAGCTTCTTTGGTACGCAAAGAAAGTTTGTATACCATCGCCCAAATATGGCAACTTGAAGGCTATTTGCGTGTTGGTGAAGGCGAAAGAAGCAAGCAAGGTGGCGTCAAATCAAACTCTATTGTTGCCAATGCAGTGGAAGCGGTGTTGGGAGCTGTCTTCAAAGATGCAGGTTGGGATGTTGTACGCCCATTGATTTTGAAAGCTTGGCAACCGTTGTTTAAGTCGCTGATAAAGGGTGATGCACGTGATGCTAAGAGTCAATTACAAGAATATACACAAGGAAAAAATTGGGGATTACCAAGGTATGAGGTGATTGATTTAGGGGTGAATGTATCACCTCGTTTTCAAGCCTCATGTTATGTGCAAGGTGTTTTGCAGGGTAAAGGCATGGGCGAACGGAAAAAATTTGCTGAACTGGCAGCCGCTCATGATGTATTGAAAAAAAATAAGGTCATTGACTGAATTGCAAGTTGATGTGGCGGTTTTTGCCCCACTTCGCATGTTGTTTTCTTATCAATGGGTGGCTGCATTGGGCGAGCCGATGGTAGGGATTCGTGTGCAAGTCCCGTTAGGTGCTTCGTATCGATTGGGTGTTGTTTGCTCGATTCAACGCAAGACGCATGATTCACCCTTAAAAAACGTGCATGATCGTTTGGATATCATGCCTTTGTATGATGCAACGTATCAAAGGTGGTTAAAACGTGCAGGGCGTTATTATTTATCCCCTGAAGGACAGGTTTGGGAAATGGGTTTGGCATGGGCTCAGGAAAATAAGCGACGTTTTCGCTGTGTTCACCCTGATATTTTACAGACGTATGATGCTGATTTGGCAGCCGTTTTTAAGACCAAAGCCGCATTATCATGGTCAACTATCATGCGACGTATGCAAGAAAAATTTCCTTGTTATCGTTTGTTGCAAGCTGTGCAAGGTGGTGATATTGAACTTGCTCTGCATCCGTTAAAAAACAATGAGGCAGCTTCCAAACTGCAAGAAGACCGTCCCAAGCGTTTGCGACCTATTCAACGCAGTTCTGTCGCAAAGATTCTTAAGGCAAGAAAAAAATTCCAACCTTTTTTACTGTTTGGTGTAACGGGTTCAGGGAAAACAGAAGTTTATTTAAAAGCCGCTGAAGCTTTGGTGAAACAAGGGCAACAAGTGCTAATTTTAGTGCCTGAAATTGGTTTAACCCCCATGTGGTTAGCACGTTTATCACAGCGTTTTGAATCCTTGATGACATGGCATTCGGCGATGCCTGATGTTGAACGGATTGTTGTGCGATCAAAATTAAATAGCTTGGATGTATTGATTGGCACACGTTCAGCACTTTTTCTTCCATTGCCACGTTTAAATTTGATTGTTGTCGATGAAGAACATGACACATCCTTCAAACAACATGATGGTGTTGCTTATTCTGCACGAGATATGGCACTGCTGTTGGCGCAAGAAAAAAAAATCCCTGTCGTTTTAGGTTCAGCGACCCCCAGTTTAGAAAATTGGCGACAAGTCAATTTGGGGCATATGCAACTCTTAGAAATGCCTGAACGAATTTCAGGTTATGCTGCCATTCATCCCGACATTGTGGATATGCGTGGAAATCATGCTGTGTTATCGGATACTTTGATTCAAGCTTTGTCGGATACGAAAAAAGCCAAGCAACAATCCATTCTTTTTCTTAATCGACGGGGTTATGCACCTGCCTTGCAATGTTCTGCCTGTGGTTTTGTGCCTGAATGTCAGGCTTGCTCCTTACGCTTAACCTTACATCGACAAAAAGGGGAATTACGTTGTCATAGCTGTGCTTATGTGCGCCGTGTACCTCGTATTTGTGAAAACTGTGGGGAAGATGCCTTGTTGCCTTTGGGTATGGGTACAGAGAAAATTGAAGAAGTCTTACAGCAACATTTGCCAAATTTATCGTTTGCACGCTTTGATCGAGATATGGTGCGTACACAAACCCAATTACAAGATACCTTGCAAGCCTTTGCTGATGGTGCATTGGATTGTCTGATTGGTACGCAGATGTTGGTGAAAGGGCATCATTTTCCAAATGTAACTTTGGTGGGTGTCGTCAATGCCGATTTGGGACTCAACTTACCTGATTTTCGGGCAGGCGAACGTTGGTGGCAACAAATGACCCAAGTCATGGGTAGAGCAGGGCGTGGCGAACATGCAGGTCGTGTTGTCATTCAAACATGCAATCCTGATGTATCGTTGCTAGCACGTTTAGGTGATGTCGATGCCCGTGTCACCTTGGATGAGGAAACTGCCTTGCGCAAAGAATTGTCCTTTCCACCGTTTGGACGTTGGGTACGCATTGTATTTTCATCACCCGACAGAGATAAGGCAGATAAAGCAGCAGCAATGATGGCAGAGCGGATACGAACATGGGAAGGTATTCAAGTCGGTGGGCCGATGGCGTGTGCGATGGAAAAAATAGCCCATCGCTTTCGTGTCGAACTATTGATTCGTGATGCTTCACGAAAAATACTACCGTGGAAGCTTGCACCCTTATTGAATCAGTTACGCATACCATCAGGGGTGAGGCGGCATATCGATGTTGATCCACAGGATATGATGTAGTGGTATCACACCATCATTGAAATATGACACGATTCGCCCCACCAAAAAGGCGAGGCGAATCGTAATCATACATTCTTAATTTAGCTGTGTTAAATCAATAAAGCATTAATTTTACGGACAAAACCAGCTGGATCTTCAGGTAATGCACCTTCAGCTAACATGGCTTGATCAAACAAAATATCTGCATAATCAGCAACATCAGATTCAGATTCCAAGGCTGCTAAACGTTGAATCAAGGCATGTTCAGGGTTGATTTCTAAAATTGGTTGTACAGAAGGAATATCTTGCCCTGCTTGTTTTAAAATACGTTCCATATTGCCTGTCATGTCAAACTGATCAGATACCAAGCAGGCAGGTGATTCAGTCAAACGATCCGTGACACGAACATCTTTGACCTTTTCACCCAAAGCAGCTTTCAGCTTCTCAACAACAGGTTCAGCAGATTTAACTGCTTCATCATGTTCTTTTTTATCTTCTTCAGCATTGTCACCCAATTTGGATAAATCTAATTCACCTTTGGCAATGGATTGAAGTTTCTTACCATCAAATTCAGTCAAGTGTGATGTTAGCCATTCGTCAATACGATCGGATAATAATAAGACTTCAATACCTTTTTTGCGGAATACTTCCAAATGAGGGCTATGTTTCGCTGCCGCTAAGGTATCAGCAGTGATATAGTAGATGGTATCTTGGTTTTCAACCATACGTTCAACATAGCTTTCCAAAGAAACGGTTTGTTCATCGCTTTGTGTGCTTGAAAAACGCAATAATTTAGCAATACGATCACGGTTCGCATTGTCTTCAATAATACCTTCTTTCAAGCAGTTACCAAATTCTTTCCAAGCAACAGCATAATCAGTATTTTCGTCACTGGCTTGTTTCGCCATATCTTCAAACATGCCTAAAATACGTTTGGTCGCACCTTTTTTCATGGCGCTCATAGCTGAGCTTTGTTGTAAAATTTCACGTGATACATTCAATGGCAAATCATTGGTGTCCATGATTCCGCGTACAAAACGCAAATAACGTGGCAATAAATCTTCCGTAGCTTCAGAAATAA
The DNA here is from genome assembly GCA_030950975.1 of Mariprofundaceae bacterium. GTDB lineage: Bacteria > Pseudomonadota > Zetaproteobacteria > Mariprofundales > Mariprofundaceae. The sequence continues at coordinate 9,842 of JAUZQL010000001.1, forward strand.
AGACACGGCGAACATAAAGTTTTACGCCATGTTTGGCTTCAGCTTGCCATAAATCAAAGGGCGCACGCTTTGGTAGATACAAAAGCAAGGTGTATTCATACTTACCTTCAAGCTTTTGATGTAAGCGTGCCAAAGGATCTTCAAAATCATGACCGATATGTTTATAAAAATTATTATAATCTTCATCAGATAATTCAGATTTAGGGCGTGTCCAAAGGGCAGAAGCTTGATTCACTGTTTCAATATCAGCAGGTTTTTCTTCTTCACCTTCTTCAACAGGTTTAGGCGTACCCAACATGCGAATAGGGAAAGGGATGTGATCCGCATACTTATGAATGATTGAGGTTAAGCGAAAATGTTCTAAAAATTCATCCGCATTGTCGCGTAAATGCAACACAATTTCTGTACCACGGGTTTCTTTTTCAACCGTTTCAATGTTATATTCACCGTCACCAGCAGATTCCCAACGTACACCATGGGCATGTTCTAAACCAGCGCGACGCGTAGTCACAACCACTTTATCAGCCACTAAAAACGCTGAATAAAAACCAACGCCAAATTGACCAATCAAATGGGCATCTTGCTCTTGATCACCTGATAATTGACCAAAAAATTCTTTGGTACCTGAACGTGCAATTGTACCAATATTAGCAATCACTTCATCACGATTCATACCAATACCATTATCACGAATGGTAATGGTGCGTGCATCTTTATCGGCTTCAATATACACATGAAGATCAGAATCACCTTCATACAAAGCATCATCTTTGGTGGCCTCAAAACGTAATTTATCGGCTGCATCAGATGCATTGGAAATCAATTCACGTAAAAAGATTTCTTTATTGGAATAAAGGGAGTGAATCATCAAGTCGAGGAGTTGTTTTACCTCGGTTTGAAAGACGTGCGTTTCTTTACTTGCTGTCATTGTTTTCTCCTAGTCAGAAAAGGGTGAAGTGACGCATTAGATAAGGGTTTTCAGGGTAGGTTTCAAGGGGTATATTGATATTCCATCAAAAGAACACAGATTAGCGCCCATATTTAGTCTCCATATTTGAATAAGCTCAAAAGGAATTTATGACAACAACAAACTTTCGCTGTGGTACTGTGGCTCTTTTAGGGCGACCCAATGTAGGAAAATCCACATTGATGAATTATATTATTGGTGTGAAAGTCGCTATTGTGACACCCAAACCACAAACCACACGCCATCGCATCTTGGGCATCCATAGTGATGAACAAACACAAATGATTTTTGTTGATACACCGGGTATCCATCAAAGTGATCAACAATTAAATCGTAATATGGTACGTGTCGCCTATGCAGCAGCAGAAGAAGCCGACGTATTGGCAATCATGCAAGATTGTACACAGCCCTTGGATCGTGGAACACGCGCTTTAATTGAGCGTTTTTCCGATGGTCGTTTAACACAGCCACGTATTCATATTCTCAATAAAGTAGATCGTGCCAATAAAGATAAGTTATTGCCACGTTTGGAATTGATGCAACAACTCGACCCCAAAGCTAAGGCATATATTCCGATTTCCGCACGCAAAGGCAAACAAGTGGATGCGATGCTGCAAGAATTGACCTTGCACTTACCCGAACGTGAGGCGATGTATGATTTGGATTCGTTTACAGATCAAAGCCAACGTCAACTGGTTGCTGAATATGTGCGAGAACAAGTGTTTTTATCCATGCATCAAGAAATACCTTTTCAAACAGCCGTTGATATTGAGCAATTTACAGATGTAGGGAATGGAAAAATTGAAATTGAAGCTGTCATTTTGGTGGGTAGTAAACGCCATAAACCAATGTTAATTGGACGTGGTGGCGAAAGCATGAAACGTATAGGTATTAAAGCCCGTGAAGGTTTAGAACAACTATTGGATTGTAAAATTAATTTAAAACTATGGGTCAAAGTCGATCCTAACTGGTTCAATAATCCAGCGAAGTTGTTTGATTTAGGTTTGGATGGCTGAACAACATGATGAGGCCTTGCTGTTAAGATGTATTCCTTACAGTGAATCCTCATTAATCTGTCACTTTCTCACCAAAAAACATGGAAAAATAAGTTTAATGGCACGCGGTGCTAGGCGATTAAAAAGCCCTTTTCGATCAGCCTTGTTCCCGTTGTATGATCTTCACATTCATTGGCAGGAAGGTCGGACGGGCATGGGGCAATTACGCTCTATTCAGCGGCATCAATGTTTATTGAATGAAGCGGATGCTTTGTTGGGGCTGGAACTTTTAGCCAATATTCAACACCTGTTTCAAGAAAGTGATGAGCATGCCTTCCAAATGGTACATGAAGCATTGTTCTGCATCTCAGAACGTGGCGGACAGGAAGGTTTATGTATGGGTGTTTGGCTTTGTTTGAAATATACAGGTTGCTTGGGAGAGTTGTTTCATTGTTGGCATTGTGGTCAGGAAACGATGGGTAACATGCTGTGGAAAGCAGATCAGTTGGTTTGCTTGAATTGTGCAACAACAGGCTTAGCTGTCTCCATAGGTTTAAGAAAAAGTATGCATGCAATTTTTCAACATAACCATGTCCATTTGAATCAAGCTGATTTAAAAACATGGCAAACTATCATTGGGCTTTTATTGCATGAACATCGTATTAAAGTTTCAGAAAGTTTTTTGTAAGGAGTATATATACTATGCATTTGGGTGTTAATATTGATCATGTGGCGACATTGCGCCAAGCACGTTTAACCACATATCCCGATCCTCTGGCTGCAGCTCGTTTATGTATTGAAGCTGGTGCAGACGGTATCACAGCGCATTTAAGAGAGGATCGTCGTCATATTCAAGATGCAGATATGGAAGCTTTGGCGGCGATGGCAAAAGCAGGTGAGTTGCATTTAAATATGGAAATGGCAGTGACCGATGAAATGGTAAGCATTGCTTGTCGTTTAAAACCTCAAGCGGTGTGTCTTGTACCAGAAAAACGTGAAGAACTTACCACAGAGGGCGGTTTAAATGTCGCAGAGCATGAATCTCGTATGCAAGAAGCCGTGGCAAAACTTTCCGATGCAGGGTGCCGTGTTTCTATGTTTATCGATCCTGACAAAGCACAAATAGCGGCCTCTCATCGCATTGGCGCTGCGGTTGTTGAACTTCACACTGGGCATTTTGCCAATTTAAGCGGTGAGCCTCAGA
>JAUZQL010000010.1 GCA_030950975.1 Mariprofundaceae bacterium
ATGGTTCCCAGTGAAATGCGCGAAGCTGCCTTGGCATTGGGTGCGCCGTATTGGAAAGTCATGGTATATGTGGTGTTTCGTGCCGCTAAAGATGGTATGATTACAGGTATTATGCTTGCCATTGCCCGTGTTGCGGGTGAAACAGCACCCTTATTATTTACAGCCATGAATAGTCCTTATTGGATGGAAAGTATGAATGAGCCGATGGCAAACTTAACCGTTACGCTCTTTAACTATGCTATGAGTCCTTATGATGATTGGCAGCAATTGGCATGGGGTGCAGCATTTGTTATTACTGCATCTGTCTTGCTTGTAACCATTACCACACGCCTGATATTGACGGGCAGGAGTAAGCATTGAATCCACAAAATAAAGAACAAGCTGAAATCAAAATTGCAGTGAAAAACCTTAACTTTTTTTATGGTGATAAACAGGCTCTTTTTGATAATACTTTGGATATTGTTGCCAATAAAGCGACTGCATTTATTGGTCCATCGGGCTGTGGTAAATCCACACATATTCGCTGTTATAATCGCATGTTTAATTTGTATAAAGGACATCGAGGCGAAGGAGAAATCCTTTTTGATGGTCAAAACATTCTAAATCCTGACGTGTCAGAATTGGAATTGCGTCATCGTGTGGGCATGATTTTTCAAAAACCCACACCTTTTCCAATGACCGTATATGATAATATTGCTTACGGTTTGAAATTACATGGTAATTATTCAGATAGTGAGTTGGATGGACGTGTGGAAAAGGCCTTGCAGGATGGTGCTTTGTGGAATGAAGTGAAAGATTCTTTGCACAAACCGGGTACAGCACTTTCAGGTGGTCAACAACAACGCTTATGTATTGCACGTGCGATTGCGGTTCAACCTGAAGTGATTTTGATGGATGAACCATGTTCTGCCCTTGATCCAATTGCTACGTCTAAAATTGAAGAACTTATTGATGAATTAAAGAAAAAATTCACGATTGTTATCGTCACACACAGTATGCAACAAGCTGCGCGTGTTTCCGATTTTACGGCCTATTTTTATTTGGGTAAATTGATGGAATATGGTGATACCAACGCTATTTTCACCAGCCCTCAACGACAAGAAACAGAAGATTATATTACAGGACGTTTTGGTTAATATGTTCTTGTTACCATCAATTATTTTTAAATAATACTTTAAGGAATCCATTATGCAACATACAATGAAACGTTTTGATGAAGAATTAATCAAGCTGAAGGAACATGTCTTATCAATGGGTGGTTTGGTTGAGCGAGCCATTAAGAATAGTACGAAATCGATTCTTGAACATGATGAGAAACGGGCTTTACGCACCATTGAACGTGATCATGCCATCAATGCGATGGAAGTAGAATGTGATGATATGACCCGTGATATTTTGGTGCGTCGTCAACCTGCTGCTGGCGATCTTCGTTTTGTACTTGCAGTCATCAAAGTGGTTACTGATCTTGAACGTATGGGTGATCTCGCAGCAGGTATTGCGCAAGGTATGATTCGTGGTGCTGAACATCCACCGCAAGATTTCTCAAACTTGGATGCCATTTCAGAAAAAGTACAAAGACAAGTGCATCGCGCCTTGGATGCTTTGGCTCGAGGTGATGTAGATTTAGCCTTGGTAGTGATTGAAAAAGATGATGGCATTGATCGACTTTACAAACGCATGTATCGAGAATTATTAACCTATATGATGGAAGATCCACGCTCCATCAGTGCCTCATTTATTCTATCCAATGTGGCGAAAAATCTTGAACGTATTTCTGCGCATGCCACGAATATTGCAGAAATGGTGATTTATATTGAAAAAGGTCATGATATTCGTCATGTCGATCATGAAGCGGCGGCAAGAATGCTTGCATCGGATGAAAAAGACGATTAATTTCTGAAAACACAAGCTACATTTGGCCGAAGCTTGGAGGAAATATGGTAGATGAAAGCGTGAAGGGGCATCGGGAACGTTTGCGCCAACGTTTTTTCACAACGGGGCTACAAGGCTTTCATGATTATGAAGTCTTGGAGCTATTACTGACTTATTCCATTCCTCGCTCAGATGTAAAACCGATTGCCAAACGTTTGATGAATCAATTTGGAACCTTGGCAGGTGTCTTTGATGCCACACATATTGAGCTCAAACAAATTCATGGCATGGGTGCGAAAGGTGCTCATTTCTTGAATCTTATTCGGCAAGTGGAAGTGCGTTATCTTGCATCCTCATTACCTGAAAAAGATGTGTTTAATGTGCCTAATAAGGTACTGTCACACCTGCGTTTTTTATTGCAAGGGCGTGGTATGGAATGTTTCGGTGCTATTTTTACCGATCAACAACACCGACAACTCGCCACTGAAATCTTATTTGAAGGAACCGTGGATCGTGCGGCGGTTTATCCGCGTAACTTAATCAAGCGTGCGTTAATCTTGGATGCCAAAGGTATGATTCTATTTCACAATCATCCAGGTGGTACAGCCCAAGCAAGTTCTGCGGACATTCAGCTCACGCAAACATTGCATGCGGCATGTGAACCTTTGGATATAAAAGTCTTGGATCATTTTCTTGTGGCAGCTACTGAGGTGTTATCATTTCGTGAGCAAGGCTGGTTTACGCTTTAAAAAAAAGTGAATGGCTTTGTGCTTCGATTTTACACTTGCTATCGTCTTTTTTTTATGTTGAAATGTATAGCATGGCTACTAAAAAAGTAAAAGAACAAGCACATAAAGTGCTGAAAGATACCTTTGGTTATAATGAATTTCGTCCCATGCAAGAAGAGATTATTTGCAGTATTTTGGATGGAAAAGATGCATTTGTTTTGATGCCAACGGGTGGTGGTAAGTCCTTGTGTTATCAGATTCCTGCAATGATGAGGGAAGGCACAGGGATTGTAATCTCCCCACTCATTTCTTTGATGAAAGATCAAGTCGATGCGCTGACCCGTTGTGGTGTAAATGCAGCCTATTATAACTCATCATTAAAAGCCGCAGAATCCAAAGATGTATTGGAGCGCTTTGAAAAAGGTGAGTTGGATTTATTGTATGTTGCTCCTGAACGCTTGCTCACCAAAACATTTCAAAAACGCTTAGAAAAAGTAAACGTTGCTATGTTTGCAGTGGATGAAGCGCATTGTGTATCACAATGGGGGCATGATTTCCGTCCTGAATACGTGCGTTTAGGTGAATTGCGTAAAGTCTTTCCTGATGTGCCAATGATTGCACTGACTGCCACGGCTGATGAACATACGCGTGAAGATATTGCGGATCGTTTAAGCTTGCAGAAAGCCAAGCGTTTTGTATCGAGTTTTGATCGACCTAATATTCGTTATTTGGTCTCGGAAAAACGTCAACCGTTAACACAGGTGCTACAATTTTTAGAAGATTGGAAAGATTGCTGTGGTATTATTTACTGCTTGTCCCGCAAACGTGTGGAAGACATGGCAGTGAATCTTCAACGTCATGGTATTCGGGCTGCGGCATATCATGCAGGCATGCCGGGGCGTTCTCGTGAAAAAGTTCAGGATGATTTTTTGCGTGACCGTGTGAAAGTAATTGTGGCAACCATTGCTTTTGGTATGGGTGTGGATAAACCCAATGTACGCTTTGTGATTCATCATGATTTACCGAAATCAATTGAATCTTATTATCAAGAAACAGGACGTGCAGGGCGTGATGGTCAAGAATCAGAAGCCTTATTATTATATGGTTCAGGTGATGTAAACTTGGTGCGCCGTTTGATTGAGAATGTTGAAAATATTGATCAACGTCGTGTCGAAGTGCATAAATTAAACAGTATGGTGGCTTTAGCTGAAGCCTTAACCTGTCGTCGTCGGGTGTTGCTAGGATATTTTGGTGAACACTTAGAAGAAGATTGCGGTAACTGTGATGTGTGTATGGATCCACCTGAAACCTATGATGGTACAGAATTAGCACAGTTGGCCATTCGCTGTGTGCAAGAAACCAAGGGTGATTTTGGTGTCGGTTACATCATTGATGTCTTGCGTGGCTCAAAAAACGCAAGAATTTTAAGTCATAAACATGAAAAAGTGAAATCACATGGTCAAGGTGCGGATATCAATGGCGATGAATGGACATCTATTTTGCGTCAACTGGTGCATCAAGGCTATTTTCAACAAGATGTTTCTCGTCGCGCAGCCTTAGTGGTCACGAAAAAAGGTAAACTTCTTCTGAAAGGTGGGGATGCTGTATTAGCCCGCTATCAACCAGGTATCAAACGTAAACTTCGTCGCTTTTCTCAAGGGCGTGATGAAGCCTTGTTTAAAAAGCTGGTCGCTTTGCGTGAAGATTTAGCTGAACAAGAAGGCATGGCAACGCATGTGATATTAAGTGATGTTGCATTGACTGAAATTAGTCAGTTTACCGAGTCTATTGACGTGCAAGCGTTGAAAAAAATAAGTGGCATTGGACAGCACAAATTGGAAGTTTATGGAGAAGCGATTGTTGCCTTGGTCAATAAGCATACTTCAGCACGTTCCAGCGGAAAGCTTAGTGAAACGGGTGGTTTTCCTAAACTATTAGCCAAAGGTCCTGCACCCACGGATGCTCAAAGTCATACATGGAATTTGTATAAAAAAGGTATGACAGCGAAAGAGATTGCAGAGACACAAGGTCTTCCTGAAAAGAATATTATGAATCACTTTATTGCCTTGGTACGCGCTGCTATGCAGGTTGATGTCTCTAAAATTATTCCAGATTTTGAACAAATCATGGAAGAATTAGATCATGCAGATCCTTATGCTTCCTTATCTGAACTTAAAGCAGATTTATCAGTGGATTTAAGCAATGAAGAATTTCGTTTGGTCTTGGCATGGCGAGAAGGTATTGGCGTGAGCTAAAAGAACGTCATGCTCGATTTTTTTTATCGGGCATGACGATACTTTCAGGCTTGCACTACTATAGTATGCGTGATTGACTAACGATTTACCTTATTTCTAAAAAGAGGGACTTTATGGCTAAAGTATTAAGCGAGAAGGAAAAGAAGTTTGAGAAAAAATATATCAATATGCGCCGTGTGTTTATTGCCACTTTTGTTATGGGTTTTTCTCTTTTTGCGATCCTTAATATTAGCATGGGTGGTCATGGTGCAAAAGGCATTGGAGAAGTCTATGGTATTTTTCTGGGTGGATTAATGGTCTTTGCTGGAGGCGTTGGCATTTGTTCTAGTACGTTGTTTTTAAGGTTATTACGCAAAGATAAGAAAAAATCATGGTAACGCTTCAACTTAAGGCTGTGAAAATAAATAATCATTCCATTTTGTTGGTCTAAAATATCATTTGACACGCTTGATTACAAACTCTTGCTGACAATCTCTCTGATATCAGGCGAGACATTAGTATCGGCAATACCTTGCAACTCAGTGCGCATCAGTCCACTACGAACAGGCTCTAAGCGTTGCCAATTCACCAGAGCACGTACCATGCGAGAAGCTACTTGCGGATTAAAGGCATCCAATGCTAGGACTTGTTCAGCAAGAAAGCGATAAGCACTGCCATCGATGGCATGAAAGATTACAGGATTGCGCATGGCGAAAGTTCCTATCAATGCTCGTACCTTGTTCGGATTACGCAAATCAAATGCAGGGTGTGCCATGAGTCGTTTCACCTGAATAAGTGTGTCAGGCAAGCATGATGATGCCTGCACGCCAAACCATTTATCCATCACATTGCTTTCATCTCGCCATTGCTTTTCAAAGGCAGCTAACGCTTGCTCACGTTCAGGGCAATCACAGTCGGCGAGCAATGACAAAGCCGCATACTGATCAGTCATATTGTCTGCTTGTTTAAACTGCGTAAAAGCACGTTTTATTTCTACGCTATCGCCCGTTGCCATCAGGTAAGAAAGGCAGACTCGTTTCAGTTTTCTCGCCTGCATCGCCCGATCTTCGGAACCCGTTATGTTGGATAAACGTTGATATGTCTGCTGTAAATCATCATGCAATACATTCCCAATCGTGCGACGCAATTGTTCGCGTACTTGATGAATCAGTGATGGATCAGCTGGCGCATTGGCTTCGGCAATATCAGCCTCCGATGGCAATAATAAGGCTTCAGCTTTTAGTGCATCATCCAATGATGAGTCTGTCAGTACATGCGCAAAGGCATCTGTTACATCATTATTTAGTGCATGACCAGCGAGCATATCTTGCATGGTACGCATGACTAGCCGTTGCGCTGCCGCCCAACGATTGAATGAATCTTCATCGTGACGCATGAGAAATGCATCATCTTTAGCAGTATAAGGATAATCCAGAATGACGGGTGCGGAAAAGCCACGCAATAAAGATGGCAGCGGTTGTTCGGGCACATTGCTAAATACAAAACTTTGCTCTGATTCACGCAACATCAGTGTGCGATTTGTGCCTTGAGCAGCATCTTCATTGATTAGTTGTAAAGGTAGTGCTGAACCATCCTGCAACAACAAGCCCAACCTCAGCGGAATCAGGAAGGGTTGTTTATGGCTTGCTTCTGGCGTAGTCGGGCAAGATTGACGGACATGCAATGTGCAGGTGGCAGCATCGGCATCATAATCCATACGCACACTTAGTTTCGGCGTGCCAGCTTGATCATACCAACGCTGCATTTGTGATAAATCCACATCGTTGGCATCCACCATTGCAGCTAAAAAATCCTCGGTTGCCACGGCTTGCCCATCATGGCGTTTAAAATAAAGATCCATGCCACGTCTGAAACCATCTACGCCCAGCAAGGTCTGGTACATACGCACTACTTCCGCCCCTTTTTCATAAACGGTCACAGTGTAAAAATTATTGATTTCCATAAAAGAAGATGGACGTATCGGATGCGCCATAGGGCTTGCATCTTCGGCAAACTGATGAGTCCGCAAAAGACGTACATCCTCGATACGTTTCACTGCTCGAGAGTGCATATCAGCGGTAAATTCCTGATCACGAAAGACTGTCAGCCCCTCTTTTAGACTGAGTTGAAACCAGTCGCGACAAGTGACGCGATCGCCTGTCCAGTTGTGAAAATATTCATGACCAATGACCGCCTCAATGGCGATATAATCATCATCGGTAGCTGTTTCAGGACTGGCAAACACCAGACGTGAATTGAAAATATTTAGCCCCTTGTTCTCCATCGCCCCCATGTTGAAATCATCAACCGCCACAATCATAAATAAATCCAAATCATAGGAGAGTCCGAAACGTTCTTCATCCCAACGCATCGCCTTTTTCAACGATGACATGGCATGACCACACTGATGAATATGATGTGCTTCGGTATAAATACGCAATGTAATATCGCGCTGATCCGCCGTGCGATAGTGATCCTCGACATGTTGTAAATCGCCAGCCACCAGTGCGAATAAATAGGCAGGTTTGGCAAACGGATCCTGCCATTCGACCCAATGGCGACCATCGTCTAAATCCCCTGAGGCAATCGGATTTCCATTGGAAAGCAACACTGGATTTTCAAGTTTATCGGCTGTGATACGCACGGTAAATGGTGCCATGACATCGGGGCGATCAGGATAATAAGTAATCTTGCGAAAACCCTGCGCCTCACATTGGGTGCAATAGTTGCCACCAGAACGATACAAACCTTCTAGGGCTTTATTGGCTTCAGGATTGCAACGTGTGCTAATTTCTAGTTCAAACACATCGGGGACCTTATCGATGTGTAAACTCTCAGCGTTCAGGATGTATTCATCTTGCTTTAGCTCACGCCCATCGAGCACAATCGATAATAGCTCCATATTCTGACCATCCAGCCGCAATGCTGTACATGCTTCCGCCGCAGGGTTGCGCCGATAACACACTTTGGAGCGCACCACTGTTGCTGATGGTTCTAGCGAGAAGTCCAGAAACAGTTTATCCACCAGAAATGTTGGTACCTGATAGTCCTTCAAATATACTGTTTCTGCTTGCTTCATGATTTCTCCTTTGGGGTCATCCTTTGGGGTCAGGCTTCCATAACTTGATATTATCGTGAATTAAATCAATCTTTTTCTTAAATTCACCATCAGTAATCAATCGTTTTTCCAGTTTTCGCACAGCCGTACTCATGGTTGCCACATCACGATGAAAATACGTCGCCATTGTCGTTAGCGATTCCTCACTAAATTTACCCATGAGCCAAGCGACAACGGCTCGTGCTTCGGAATGTTTACGCACTCTTGTCCGTTCAGATAACGCCGAAGTTTCAAGCTCGTAAACCTTGCATACATGCGCAATACACTCATCTAAGGTGAGTGTCCGTTTAGTATTTAAGGGACGCTTTAAAACCTGTTCAGCAAAGCGATCATTACCCAACACGCGTCTATCTTTTCCGCCAGTATGAAAGTCAGCTCGATGTGATTCCGATAAACCATCCATCACAAAAGAAGCATACGATTTTCTTGCAGCATCAAGATGAGATGAAAAATGAGAAAGCACCGTATCAGAAGTCAGCCAAGGCACTATTTGTTCGCCAGTATATGCCAGATGGCTACTCCATGAGTACGCCGAAGGATGTTTAACCATTCCAGCCCGAACAGGGTTGAGATGCGTGTAACGAACCAGCTCCAGCAAGTAATGATCTTCATCAATCAGCAAGGCCTTGAATCGACCTTGAAACAAGTGACCCGTTCGATTTTGATGGTTATTAAACCAGCGAGTGTAACGAAAAGATAGATTTTGCATGATTTGAGATAGAGGAATATTTCCAACCTGAATCACAAGGTGAACATGGTTGTCCATCAAGCAAAAAGCATGAATACGATGTTCAAATCGCTCAACACCTTCCTGTAATAACATGAAAAAATGATACCTATCAGCATCATTGGAAAATATTTCATCACCGCCATTGCCACGAAGCATGACATGGTAATAGCCGCCATCGATATGAATTCTGGGTTGTCTTGCCATGCTGGAAACATACTTTCGACTCGAATAATATCAAGTTATGGAAGCCTGACCCTATTTTTTTTGACTCTAGTTATTACTCTAGTTATCGGATAATCATGATCGTTTTGTGACCCAGTTTCCTGAAAACGGGGTCAGGCTTCCATAACTTGATATTTTCTTAGTTTCTTTAAAAAATTACACGCTGGCTTGAGCAACAACATCGCCAAGTTGGATATACGTCTCAATGCCTGCCTTAGTGTTCTTTAACATATCACTTGAGGG
>JAUZQL010000100.1 GCA_030950975.1 Mariprofundaceae bacterium
ATCAAACAGTTGAAACCTCGTTACAATGTATTGCTCAAAGACTCTAAAACATACCCTTATTTGTTATTAACGGATGAATTATATCCAAAATTACGTCTTTTTCGTGGTAAACGTGAACTTGCAGGTGAATATTTTGGACCCTTTCCACACGCCCATGCCGTTCATCAAACCTTGCACAGTATGGAGGCGATGTTTCAACTTCGTGATTGTGATGATGCCACCTTTAATCATCGAACGCGCCCTTGTATGCAACATCAAATAGGGCGTTGTTCAGCGCCATGCTGCGATGTGGTAACACATGTTGAATACCGTCAACAAGTACACGATGCTAGAAAATTTCTCATGGGTGAAAATCAAGCCGTGTTAGCGCAATGGCAAGAGCAGATGGAAGAAGCATCGTCAAGCATGAACTTTGAAAAAGCAGCCCACTGGCGTGATAAAATTCAAGCCTTACAAAGTGTCCTCGCGGGCAGTGAACAGACTGATTTACCCGAAGATGCGGATGCCATTGTGATTATTCGTCGTGCAGAATGTGTCAGTATTAGCATGGGTGTGCGGCGATCTCATTGTAATTTAGGCACCCACAGCATTCGCCTTCAACAGGCCTGTGATGCCAAAGATGAAGAAGTTTTACAAGCCTTTTTGATGGAACGTTACCAGCATGATGAACTCCCACAGGAAATGCTTTTACAATGTGATGGTCATCTTTTACCCATGTTAAAACATATTCTCGCCTGTTTGCATCCTGACAAAACCTTAACCCTTAAAATACCCAAACGTGGCGCACGCAAACAATGGCTTGATGAGATTCGTCGAACAGGTGAGCAACAACAATCAGGACAAAGTAAACACGATCAAAAACCTGCGTTTGAAGCCTTGGCGGAACTCTTAGCATTAGAAGAAACACCACGTTTGATTGCGGCGGTCGATAATGCGCATTTAAGTGGGCAACATACCGTAGCGGCGGTGGTCTATGGTGGTTGGCAAGGTCCTGAGAAGAATTATTATCGCCGTTATCAATTGGATGAGACTACAAAAAACAAATATGTGCCTGATAGTGATGATTATGCTGCGATGGAAGCTGTATTATCACGATTTTATCGCGCCATTGCTGAAGGCAGTATGCCGAAACCAGACATCATGCTCATTGATGGCGGAAAAGGTCAGTTAGAGATTGCCATGCAAGCTGCACAAGCCGCTGGTTTAAAGGATTTCAAGCAAGTGGGTGTTGCCAAAGGTGTCAGTCGAACATTAGGCAATGAAGTTTTATACCCTTCTTGGCGTGATGATTCGCTTCAACCCGGTATACACTCCCCTGCTTTGATGTTGATTGCGCGTGTTCGTGATGAATCTCATCGTTTTGCAGGTGAATACATGCGAAAACGCAAGAAAAAGAGCATGTTTCAATCAACATTGAACAGTATTGAAGGTGTCGGTCCAAACAAACGCACCACACTACTCAAGCATTTCGGTGGTATTGATGGCATCAAACGCGCCAGTCGATCACAATTAGCACAAGTGAGTGGCATCTCAAGCACCTTAGCCGAACGTATTTTCAAACACTTGCATCAATAATCACGTATCAACTGCATCCAAATGAAATGCGGTATGCAAAGCACGTACAGCCAGCTCAACATATTTTTCATCAAGGACTACGGTGACTTTTATTTCACTGGTCGTAATCATTTGAATATTGATATTTTCTTGCGATAACACGGCAAACATTTTTTGCGCCACACCTGCATGTGAACGCATGCCAACACCAATGATGGATACTTTCGCCACCGTATCATCGCCTTTGACCTTGCTTGCTTTTAATTCTGTGCAAAGCGTATGCAATAAATCCATCGTTGCGACATAATCAAGACGAGGAACAGTAAAGGTGATGTCCGTATACCCTTGTTCACTCACATTTTGAACAATCACATCGACATTAATATCAGCATCAGCCACAGGCCCTAATACCCGACTGGCAATCCCCGGTTGATCAGGAATCCCTTTAATCGTGACCTTGGCTTCATCCCGATGATAAGCCACACCTGTAATTTCTGCTCGTTCCATACCTATATCCTCACCACTGACGATGGTTCCTTGTACATCTTCAAAACTTGAACGCAAATGAATCGGCATATGAAAACGCATCGCCATTTCAACACTGCGTGTTTGTAAGACTTTGGCACCCAAAGAAGCAAACTCCAACATTTCTTCATAACTAATCCGATCAATTTTAGAGGCTTGTGCAACAATGCGAGGATCGGTGGTGTAAATACCATTCACATCAGTATAAATATCACAGACATCTGCTTTCACAGCCACCGCCAAAGCCACTGCCGATGTATCTGATCCACCCCGACCCAATGTGGTTATATTGCCCGATTCATCACAGCCTTGAAAACCTGTCACCACAGGCACTTCACCCGCCATCATGTGAGCAATAAGATGATCACTTTGAACATGCGTAATTCTAGCACGAGCATGGCTGCTATCCGTACGAAAGCCTGCTTGCGCACCATTGTAGGAATAAGCCTTGATACCTAATCGATGCAATTCAATCGCCAACAATGCCGCACTGACTTGTTCACCCGTCGATACCAAAGCATCCAGCTCTCGGGATGGTGGGATTTGATCCATATCCCTTGCCAAACTCAATAAACGATTGGTTTCACCACTCATCGCCGATACCACAACGGCAAT
>JAUZQL010000101.1 GCA_030950975.1 Mariprofundaceae bacterium
TAGCCCCATTAAAAAACATGTCACGGTTGCCAATGCTGCTGCCAAACCATTGATGCCATCTAAAAAATTAAACGCATTGGTAATGCCGATGACCCACAAGGCAGTCACCAGATATTCTAAGCCATGACCCCACCATATATCAGGGGCAAAGTTCACATGTACATCACAAGCGATTAACACCAACACGGCAAGACATTGCCACATCAGTTTTATTGATGCCGAAATTTCTTTCACATCATCCCAAAATGAAATCATGGCGACCATCAAACCTGAAATCACCACACCCTTAAATTCCAAAGAAAAGTTAAAATTAAAAAAAAGTGTGATATTGGCAGCTAAAATTACAGCCACGCCACCAATACGCGGCGTGATTTGACGATGTAAACGACGACCGCCATCAGGAATATCCAACGCACCCAGTTTATGCGCCAAGCGAATCGCCAACGGCATCAAACCCATCGTTATCAACAATGCCGCTAACAACAAGGTCATTCCATGCGTCATTAAACCGTGAAATTCCCATGGAAATGCTAACAACAAACCTGCACACAAGGTAAGCAAACGAAAAATTTTATGGTCGATTAAGGAAAACATCGTGAAAGTCCTTGTGCATACAATGTATATTCATCCGTTGTCATATTCGGGAAAATTGGCAAAGAAATGCAATCTTTCCATGCTTTTTCTGCGCCATGCAACACAGCCTTTTCTGCATCATGCAAAGGATATTGCACAGGTCGAGCCGCCCCTAAACCTTGCGCATGCAAGGCTTGCAAACAGCTTTCTACATCACCGTCAATCCGTACAATATAACGAAAAGCATTGCCTTGCTTCCGCTGATGAATACTTTGCTGCAATGGCTCGGGTACATTCATATCCAACCATTGCATCATTTGTTGCCGAGATTTTTTTTCCGCTGCCGAACATTGCAAACGCATCAATGCCAATGAAGCATGAATATTGGATAGTTGATGATGTCCTACATAAGGCAATGCTAAGTTCACATCATCAGGATGGCTCATCCTACGCACAGCATCACACATCGCAGTCGAAGCCAAAACCATGCCGCCATAAGCACCACCCCAAGGTTTGGTTGCATAAAACGAAGCAATGACCACATCACCAAAACTGCCAACCGCTTTATTTTGGAATGTCGCCCCTGCCGCTTGCGCAATATCCTCAATGACAGGGCAATCCCATGTTTCAGCCACCAAGGGGTCAACCATGCCAAAAGGATGCACTAAAACCACCGCATCTAATGTTGGTGCAAGCTTGCAAGCGTAATCCACATCCAAACGCAAATCTTCACCACAATCCATCAATATAGGCGTGCAACCCGCAGCTCGCACTGCAAACCACAGCGATGCACACGCATAAGCTGGAATCCCGACTTTTTGGATGTTTTGTTGCGTTTTCAAGGCTCGAATCGCCAACATCAACGCACTGGTACCCGAATCCACCGCCACCGCATCATCTTGCTGACATTGCTTTAAGACTTCTTGTTCTAATTCGCGCGATTGTTCACCTTCGGATGTGTAGGATGAACGCACCACCGCTGTCGTAGCATGGATAAATCGATCATCAAAGATGGGGCGAGAATGTGGAATCATCACAAACGCAAACGCACAGGTACAAACGCTTCAGCACAGGATAGTTTGCCTTGTACCCCACGAAACCGTGCTGTTGCCAAAGCAATTTCAAAAATATTCAAGGTCACATGGGTTGCTTCCACTTGTGAAGCATGCGCTTCTAATGCCTTAATTTTAAAGCTTAATACATCATGAATATCCATAAATATACTGGGTTCAAAGTTCATCGATGATGGTGTTTCATAATATAATACATTGGGAATATAGCGTGTGATAGAACGCGCAACTTGTGCCAATGTACGGTGATCTTGATGGGTATCCTCATCATAATTGACATACACCATATCAGGCTTTACTTCGGCAATGATACGTTCTAAAACATCCATTAAATCTTGGGTGCGTTGTGGTAATTGGGTATCTGGAAAACCACCCCAATGAATTTTTTTCACGCCCAAAATCTTGGAAGCGGCTTCTTGTTCGGCTTGACGCACTTCTGCAACGCCACCGACATCGCCAAATGTGGCGATAAAAACATGCACCTCATCACCTCGTTCAGCATGTTCTGCCAATGTTCCACCACAACCAATTTCCAAATCATCGGGGTGGGGAGCTAAAGCTAAAACGGTACGCTTTTGTTGAATAGGATGCTTCTCTGACTGCTCATTCACCGACCTTCCCTCCCATTCTTCGAATAATATGTTTCGCCTCTGGCCCTGTGTTCATCAAGACATCCAATGCCGTCAAATAGGGAATAAACTCACCATGAAGTTGTGGATAAATAGGGGCTTCCACCGCCTGAAAATAAAGGTCTAATCCAGACGATTCAAACACATCTTTTTGTAAATAATTGCGCCCTTCACTGCCCGAAAGGTAAGCCGTCCCCTTCACTTCTTGACATAACTGAATCAAACGTTGAGTTGGATCATCTGATTCTGTTGTCATTTCAGAAGCCAACAATAAGGGCGCATCACACCCAAGCATATCACCCAATAAACGAATCACTGCCACATTCAAATCAGCTATTTTTTCCCAAGGTTGCTGCCATAACACTTGTAATGAAGGGTAATAATCTTGGAAAAAAGGTGCTTTGCTATATGCCTGCTCCACTGCTGCCATTTGTTTTCTTGCCCAAGCTTGTGAAGCAATCCCAACCTCTTGAATGGTTTGAGGAAAACGATAAGAAACAGGTACAGTTAACCATTGTGCGCCTTGTCGTGTTTTGATGCGATTGCGATTCTGCCATTCATTTTTATGATATTGAACGGTATCTAAGATGATAAAAGCATCTGATATCATCCATTTATGAAAAAAACCTGACCACGGCAAATAATTGGGTTGGTGAATCGTAATCAACGTCATTCGACATGCACCAAAAATGGGTTCGCCACAAGCCTGATACCCTGTTGAATTTGAAAACGAATCACATGCACTCCTTTTTCAAGAACCAGTGCTGACATCACAGCGTTACCCATCACATCAAGGCTAACCTTGTTCACTGTATGTCCATCCACAATCCACTGCCCTTGCAGTCTTTTGACTGATGATGGCGATTTTATGCGTTCTTGCAAGGCAATCACTAGCTGAACAGGGCTTTTAACCCGTGCCTCATCCCCCACTTGCAAGCTTTGACCTTCAGCATCTTTTAAAAACAAGGCTTTGACAGCAATATTATCATGTTGTCCCATACCCCATGCCACCATATGCCCTGCATGTAGCGCATCCAACACATGCTCTGCTTTGGCATCTTGACTCCAGACATCCATCGGAAAATTGCCCAAATACTCGCCCGATTGACCTTCTCCGTGAAAATCACCTGCTGCCACTGCCCATATCGGTTTGGCATGATAACCATGCATATAATCCATTAAATAACGATCCCACAAACCACCTGCCAATGTATTCAAATCGTTATCACCATAGACTGCGGTGAACGCATCGGCTGTCGGCTCTTTAAACACACGGCGGCTATAAGGTGGTGTATCCAACTGCACACCCATCGAACCTTCTCGTACGCCTGAAAGCGTTCCCGGATGTGTCCAAATCGTGAATAAACGTTGATGTTTAGCACTTTCAATCCATGCAGCATCGACATCGACTTTAGGTTTTAACAACCATGTCGCTAAAAATGCTGTCATCGATGCGACCAGCAATAACGCCATCGCTCGCTTACGTTTCAGCAAGAAAAACATCACCATGATAAACATCAAAGCACACCAGAAACTTAAGGAGATGCTACGGTTGCCTAAACCATAACGTAAATCATAACTGGTCAATGCCTTTACTTGTTCAGGTTTTTCAATGCCCAAAGCAATCATATGCCTTTCGACATTGTGTAACGCGAGATTCTGAAACGGAATACCCGTCCAGTGATAACCAGCAATGGATTCCGTGCCTGCAAACAACTGAATGTCAGGATGTTGCCGACGTTGCGCTTGTAAATCATCAAAAAAAGGACCTAAACCAGTGGTATAAAGCGATGGATGTTGTTGACTATAACCCAACCATTGCGGCATCGGATCAATCCCAAAACGAATAGAAAAACGATCATGTTCGGTGAATGCCATACTTTCGATTCCCCGTTTTTCTGCCAAGGCAATCAATGTTGGCATATCATGTTCACCATCGGAATGGGTGCTGCGAATATCAATCAACACACGGTGAGGTGGCACAACATCATGCAATAATACATCTTGCTGGAGTGAGGTATCATGTTTGGCTGTCTCCAACACTTGCTGTTCGGATAATTGATTGGACAACTGCAACAATTGATTGAGATGCTGCATATCCACATCACTTGCCCATGTTGATAAAGGCAAGCATAACAGCATTAAGGCAAGGCTATAAGGAAACATAATAAGGCTCCAACAATCATAAGATACACGCTATAAGCAAAGCTTTCGCCATGATTACATGCGGCGCACCAAATCATGCGTAGATAACACCCGATCAATAAATAAAACGCCATTCAAATGATCCACTTCATGCTGAATCACGCGCGCTTCAAACCCCACACTTTGCAAGCATTGTGATTGCCCATCGTCATCTTGGTATTGCACGGTTATTTTTTTAGCACGGGATACGGTCGCCACCCAATCAGGAACAGACAAACACCCTTCACGCCCCAATGCCTTCCCTGATTGACTGACAATCACAGGGTTTGCCATCACCAAACAACCATGATTTTTACAAGGATGTTTGCCCAATGAACAATCCACGACAATCACACGTTTGGATATACCCAACTGTGGTGCTGCAATGCCAACACCGCCCGCCCCTTCGTGCATCAAACGTTGCATGGTTTCACTAAGTGTTAGAAAATCATCATCAAAATGACGCACTTCTTCTGCGATGTGTCGTAAGACTGGATGAGGATGTTGTAAAATTTTCATGTCATTCATTTATAAAATATCACTGCTCAAATCATGCAGTTGAATCTCAACAGCCAGTTGACGTGCGGTATTTTGTAGGCGTTGTGCCAGTGCTTCACTTTTCCCGTGGCTCACCACTTCCAACGCCATCATATACATATCACCCGTGTCATTGCTGCGAATTTGTGTTGAAACATCCACAATGGACACAGCCATATTTGCCAAAACATCCGTCACCGCATGTACAATACCTGCTTGATCCGCTCCTGATACTGTGATCACACAATCAGGTTCTTGGCATAACTGGCTTGCTTCATCTTCAGGTAAAACCTGTGATTGAACGGTCAAATCTGTACGTTGTTCTAACGCTGCCAAGCTTGCTTTAAGCTCACTGATATCATCCACCTGAATATGTACAATCAACATCATCGTAAAACGTCCACGCAATGCTGTCATCGATGAATCTTCAATATTGGCTTGAATATTCAGCAATGATTCAGCGACATCTCGCACAATACCTGCTCTGTCTTTGCCTGAAATAGAAAGTAATACATGCATGTTTGACTCCTTATGTCTGTTCCTGTGTTGACAGCACAAGCTGTCATGCCAAAGCTTACACAATCAACACTGTCATCCTATGCTTCACGATGGA
>JAUZQL010000102.1 GCA_030950975.1 Mariprofundaceae bacterium
GCTCAGTCGTCTCAACCCACGACTTTTCAATGCTTTTACTGTAGCAGGGCTGACTTAGCAATACCACTGACTTTTGATGTAGCCCTACCAATAAATCATGCCCTGTAAACAGAATGCAGGAGCTTATCTAAACCACTTCATTGCTTATAACATAAAGCCCTTCCAAGCAGTAAAACCCCTGATGTCTTTAGCCCTGCTACCTCACACTCAACCGTTCCAGCCAATGATAAGGAGTGAAAAAGCAAGGAAAAGAAACACAACAACTTACCACAAGCGATTGCACTCAAGCAAAACAAATCAGAAATCCCTCAATGAATTTTGAAATGTAACGCCAAAATCAGATGCCGTTGGCAGATGTTCGATAAACTCTGACAAAGCACTGGCTTTTGATAAACAATGACCTTTGGAAGTGGACTGCGCTGCCAACGGTCAGCTGGATTGAATGGTTACATTTCGATATTCGTTAACCTTCAATCCATACTCAGTCGCCTCAACCCACGACTTTTAAATGCTTTTACTGTAGCAGGGCTGACTTAACAATGCCTCTGACTTGTGATGTAGTCCTGCTAATAAGCAATGCCTTGCAAACAGAATTTAAGAACTTGTTTAAATTGCACCGCTGATAAAAATAAAGCCCTTCCAAGTAGTAAAACCCCTGATACCTTTAGCCCTGCTACCTCATACTCAACCTTTCCAGCCAATGATAAGTGGTGAAAAAGCAAGGAAAGGAAACACGATAACTTATCACAAGCGATTGCGCCCAAACAAAACAAAGCAGAAATCCCTCAATAGATTTTGAAATGTAACGACTTGCATGAGGGGCGAGCGAAGCGAAGTCCCTCTCGATGCTTTTGTTAGACATTCTGTGCCATAATTTCTTTTAACACCATATCGACCTTGGCAGGTTCATAGCCAAAAGGTCCTTGGTCACCACAATATACAACCTTAGCTTCATGGATAATATATAATCGAATAGGCCATGAGTTGTACGCATTTAATAAAGAATTTTCCATAGAATCAAGCACAAGAGGCATTTCAAAGTGTTTTTTATCAATCAGCCATGCCGCCATTTTCTTGCGATCATAGATGTTTTTTGCGTAAGAGAAGCAGAAGTCATTTTCATTTGTATATTCAACATCACTAATATATTGATCCACTAGTTTCCAACCATCTTCAGTATGTGCTTCTGCGGTATAAACCGTTAAAAAATCTACGCCATTATTTTTCCACATTTTCATAAGCGTTTGAAGTTCACCCATCCGCTTCCTATGATGAGGGCAGCTATAAGAGCCAAAGTTCAAAACAAGTGGCTTGTCACCAAAAAAAGAGGATAGAGCAACTTTCACATCATTCATTGTTATGACCATGCCATCAGGAGCTTTACTGCCAACTAGCACACCTTCGCGCCCGTGCGTCCAGCGTGTAAAAGCTTGGTCTGCCAGGCTATCTTCTTTATTACCTGAGACACCTGCTGATTTCATAATACTCAACATTTCACCAATGTAAAAGGTGTCTGGTAACTTTTTGCTTAAAGGGTAAAAACCTGCTAATGCAGATAACAAAGAAAGTATGCCAACAATGAAAACTGCCCACACTCCATAGATTGGAGTATCCACAATCCCTGTAAGAACAAGAACAATGCCAGAGAGAGGTAAAACAACCGCTTGTACCAAGATGGCATGTTTGATTTCAATTGGGAGTTGTGCTCCCTTATAAATAACTCGAACAGGACCTATAGTGCCAATCAATAAAAAGAGTAAACCTAAACTCAGCATAATCACAGTATTTTGAGGTGTTATGCCGTCATTGGAGATAAGAGTTGTACTAGAAAATGATAATAAAGCTAACCCAAGGGCAACTAAAATGAAGGATATAAATCGAAGAATTAAATATGCAGGTGTTTTCAAGTAATTTCTCCTGATTTGATAAGTCTAACGCAATGGTCACTTGACGTTGGCAGATGTTCGGTGAACTATGCAAAAACACTGAACTTTGATAAAAGATGACCTTCAAAAAAGAACTGCGCTGCCAACGGTCAAGTGGACCAAATGGTTACATTTCGATATTCGACAACCTTCAATCCATGCTCAGTCGCTCAATCAACGACTTTTCAATGCTTTTACTGTAGCAGGGCTGACTTAACAATGCCACTGACTTTTGATGTAATCCTACCAGCAAGTTAGTGCCC
>JAUZQL010000103.1 GCA_030950975.1 Mariprofundaceae bacterium
CGTATATGACCTTGATGGGTGATGAAGGTTTGAAAATTGTCGCAACACGTTCTGCAGCAGCATTGCATCGCTTGGTCTCACAGTTGCCAAAACATGTGCAAGCGGCGCAAGGCGCACGTTTCCATGAAACCGTCTTGAGCTTTGAAAATCAGCAAAAACGAGATTTATTTTTACTTGAAGCACGCAAGCAAGACATTTTTGCAGGTATTCCATTGGAACAATTAGATGACACGATGGATGCCCGACATTTATTGGTGGCGACCACAGAAATGATTGAAGATGCCGACATTCAAAAATATTTGACCGCTTTGGAGGTGATCGCATGAGCCAAACATCTTACGCCGCCGTCAGTGGCATCCAACACGAAGAAGCGTTGTTGTTTGAACACGCCCATGAAGCCGCTGAATCCATCAGCTTACCGGGTGTGGAAGGGGATATTAGCCCTGAATTACAAGCTTTTGCACGTCAAGAAGCTGCCCAGATTCCAGGCTTATCCGAACCTGAAACCGTGCGCCATTTTGTCCGCATGTCGCAATGGAATCACAGCATTGAGACTGGGTTTTACCCGCTCGGCTCATGTACCATGAAATACAATCCACGAGTCAATGAACAAGTCGTGCGCTTACCCGGTTTGGCGGATATTCATCCTGATCAACCGATTGATAGTGTTCAAGGTGTGTTGGAACTGCTTTATGAACTCCAAACGTGGTTGTGTGAACTTGCTGGTTTTTCCGATATTACCCTACAACCTGCCGCAGGTGCGCAAGGTGAAATTACAGGCTTGATGATGATTCGCGCCTGTTTGGATGCACGAGGCGAACAACATCGCAAAAAAGTATTGGTTCCCGATTCGGCACATGGCACAAACCCAGCATCCGCAGCTTTGTGTGGCATGCACTGTGTAGCATTGAAATCACGCCCTGATGGTCGCATTGATTTGGATGAGTTAAAGAAACATCTCGATGGTGATGTTGCAGCGCTGATGATGACCAATCCGAATACCGCAGGTGCATTTGAATCCGATATCAAAGAAATTTGCCAACTGGTTCATGATGCTGGCGGTTTGGTTTATGGTGATGGTGCGAACTTGAATGCCTTGGTTGGTGTCGCACGTCCGGGTGATATGGGCATTGACTGCTTGCATATCAATGTTCATAAAACTTTTTCCACACCGCATGGTGGTGGCGGACCGGGTGCTGGACCTGTGGTCGTCAATGAGACGCTTGCGCCCTATTTACCCGTTCCACGCATTGTCAAAGAAGGGGATGTGTACCGCATTGAAACGCACGATGAGCAATCTTGCGGAACGGTTCTAGGCTCGCTTGGTCAGGTTGGCGTATTGCTTCGTGCCCATGCTTATATTGCCGCTTTTGGACGCAATCATTTGCATAAAATTGCTCAAGATGCCGTGCTAAATGCCAATTATGTGCTGCATCGCCTGAAAGGGGCGTATCACGTACCTTTTGAAGGACTATGCAAACATGAGTGCCTGCTCACCGATGAGTATCAGAATAAACATGGTGTAAAAACATTGGATATTGCCAAACAGTTGATTGATTTAGGCTTTCATCCGATGACCATTTATTTCCCGCTTATTGTGCATGGTGCGATGCTTATTGAACCCACAGAAACTGAATCCAAAACTACTTTGGATAGCTTTTGTGATGCGATGTTGGACATTGCTGCTCAGTGTGAGGCTGGCGATACGCAAGTCTTACATGATGCGCCTGTAAAACCCTTCCGTAGACGCTTGGATGAGACGCAAGCAGCAAGAAAACCCGTGTTGGTTTGGCAAAAATAATGGATGTCTGTGCTTATGTTTGCATAGTGTGCAATGAAATTGATGAGAGGTGATGTATGTCTAGAGCATGTGCCCGCCATATTTTGGTGGATTCAGAAGAAAAATGTTTGCAGTTAAAAACTGAGATTGAAGCAGGTGC
>JAUZQL010000104.1 GCA_030950975.1 Mariprofundaceae bacterium
CTATTCATTTCAACAATCGGCAATAAAATCGCCACTGCCATCAAACCCACCATGATCGCCATGACCAACATCAACGCAGGTTCAACCACGGTTAAAATACGTTTCAAGTTGCGAGAAATTTCTTGTTCATATTGCTTGGCAACACGAATCAACATGCTATCGAGTTGCCCACTTTGTTCCCCGACTGCAATCAATTGCACCGCAAGGTGAGGCATATGATGTTGGCGTAAAATATCGGATAAATTACCGCCTTCACGCAAGGATTCACGCGCCTGCTCACCCATTTCCTTCATGGGCATGAGAATAAAACTTTGTTTGGCGATGAACATGGCAGAAAGGGTGGAAACACCACCCGATAACAACATACCCAAGGTGCGTGAAAAACGTGCGATTTCAATTTTTTTAAACAGCGGTGCAAGCAATGGCGCACGCAACAAAAGTTGATCGCGGCGTAAACGGACTTTGGCATTGCGCAAAGCAATGATGCTTACAAAAATAAGACCAGCACTGGATAAAATCAACATCAAACCGTAATTTCTAAGAAAAGCCGAAATACTAAGGACAACTTGGGTCAACATCGGTAATTGACCACCACTATGTTCAAAAACAGATACAATTTGAGGCACAACCCATGTTAAAAGAATCGCCATGACCAAAAAACCAAAGCCAAGAATAATGCTAGGATAAAGCACAGCAGAGAGTAAATCTTGGCTCATTTGTTGCCGTTTTTCCAGCAAGTCGGATAAACGTAATGCAACGGCTTCAAGTTGCCCTGTTTCTTCACCCGCAGCCACCATATTGCACACCACATCATCCATGCCGATGTGTCGCAAGGCATCAGCGAGATTGGAGCCTTCTAAAACTTGTTGACGGACAAAGCTCACGGCACGGCGTGCGCGTTTGTTTTCCATACCTGTTGCCACCGCTTCCAGTGCATCGGTCAATGCCATACCTGCGGAGGTAAGGGTGGAAAGTTGTTGTAAAAACAAGGTGGTTTCATCGCTATTCAAGGTTTGTTTTTGCTGACCGTGTTGTTCATTGTGTTTATCTTGAATGGTGTTCAAGCGTCGAACAATCAAACCCTGTTCTTTTAGTGTTTTGCGTGCCGTGCGTTCGGAATCAGATTCTAGCTCTCCACGTTTGCGTCGCCCTTTGGCATCCAATGCTTCCCAAGCAAACAAACTCATAGTTCAATCACACCTTCAGTTGAAACCCGTAAAACTTCTTCCACTGTTGTGGTACCCGCTGCCACATGTCGGGCACCATCTTGACGCAAGCTGACTAGCTTTTCTTGATTCGCTAAACGTCGAAGTGCGGGTAAACCTTTGCCTTCGTGAATGGCATTGCGCATGGCATCTGAAATAGTGACCATTTCATAAATAGCGATACGCCCTAAAAAACCAGTATTCATACAATGTTCGCAACCGACGGCTTCATAGATGGTCGTGAGATGATCGGGCATCGGTGTTTCCAAGATTTGCCAATGTTTCGAGGATATTTTGCGTGGATGTTTGCAATGTGGGCAAAGTCGGCGCACCAAACGTTGGGCTTGCACCATATTCAAGGATGAAGCGACCAAATACGGTTCAATGCCCATATCCTGCAAACGCACCACTGCGGATAAAGCATCATTGGTATGTAAGGTGGCTAGCACTAAATGCCCTGTAAGCGAGGCTTGAATTGCAATTTCAGCCGTTTCCAAATCACGAATTTCACCAATCATCACAATATCAGGATCTTGACGCAAAATAGAACGCAACCCTGTGGCAAAGCTTAAGCCAACCTTTGGTTGTACCTGCATTTGCCCTACACCTTGCACTTGATATTCAATGGGGTCTTCAATGGTCATGACATTGCGATTATTCCGATCCACTTCCATCAAGGAAGCATACAAAGTGGTACTTTTTCCTGAACCTGTAGGGCCAGTGATAAGGATGATGCCATGCGGTGATTGCACCGTTTCT
>JAUZQL010000105.1 GCA_030950975.1 Mariprofundaceae bacterium
TGTTCAGGAATAAAATCTTCATCGTTGATGTGGGCGGTATGGGTGAAAATATTAAGCATGGGTAAATCATGACGTTTACCGACTTCATAATCGTTGAAATCATGAGCAGGCGTAATTTTCACACAACCTGTACCAAATTCAGGGTCAACATACGCATCCGCAATCACTGGAATCGTGCGACCACAAAGTGGTAATACCAATTCTTTACCAATTAAATCTTTAAAACGTTCATCATCGGGATGAACGGCCACTGCACCATCACCCAATAATGTTTCGGGGCGAGTAGTTGCGATAACCACATGCTTGCTGGAATCATCTGCATAAGGATATTGAATATGCCAAAAATGTCCTTCTTCCTCTTCATGCACGACTTCCAAATCAGAGACGGCTGTTTCTAAAACGGGATCCCAATTCACCAAGCGTTTACCACGGTAAATCAAGCCTTCCTCAAACAAACGTACAAACACATCTTGTACTGCCGCCGAAGCGCCTTCATCCATCGTAAAACGTTCACGCGACCAATCAATGGAAAAACCCAAGTGTTTCATTTGATCCAGAATGGTGCCACCTGATTCAGCTTTCCACTGCCAAACTTTCTCAACAAATGCATCACGCCCTAAATCACGACGATGAATGCCTTGGGCATCGAGTTGACGTTCGACCACCATTTGCGTGGCAATGCCTGCATGATCCAATCCCAATTGCCAAAGCACTTCTTTGCCTTGCATACGCTGCCAACGCACCAACATATCTTGAATGGTGCCTGAAAAAGCATGTCCCATATGCAAACTACCTGTCACATTAGGTGGTGGTAAGGTAATACTATATTGTTCTTTCGCACCTTTGCGGGGTTTGAAAGCATCAGAATCCAACCATTGTTGGGTAATCGCTGGTTCCATTTCTTGTGGGTTATATGTTTTTTCCAATATGCTCATGGTTTCTCATTCTGTTGTTTATTTTTTTCTTGCTCTAATAAAGCTTCATTTTGTCTCATATTAAGGTGCTTATGCAATGATTTCCGAATGATATTCGGCAATAATTGATTAAATTGATAGGACACATCCATAGAGACCAGCTCCAACACTTCTTCAAGTTGTTTGTCATTCAAGTGAATACCTTGATTTTGTGTGACTGTTTTTTGAGAAGCCGTATCTTCTTCTAACTTTTCAGATACTTCTTCTTCATCCATCGCATCCAATAATGGCGAAAAATCCGAAGCTTCTTTTGCAGTATTTTTCACCATCATATCTTCAGTCAACATCACGCGTGGTAAAATAGGTGCATCACCATCAACGCTGGGTTCATGGCGAAAGTTGGCATCAGGAACATCAATATCCAAACGTTTAGGCGGCTTAAGTGTTGTATGCTTTATGGTATTTGATATAGGTTTTACTGCTTTCGGAGCGCCTGTGACTTTCACCTTCTCAATTTTAGCGTCTTCGTTTTTAGCTTTTGTGCTTTTTTGAACAGCTTGTACTTCAGGTTTATCAATAGCCCGAAATGGAGAAATAGTTGCTTTCTCTTTCTCTTTTATGTCATCATCTTTACCTTCTTGCAACAGTTCATCCAAACTGGCAAGAATCTCATCAATATCCCATTCCTGACTCATAAGCGCACATCATAAGTATGCACACTCAAAGGGCAAAAATATTCTATGATTATTTATTTCTGTGATCCTAAATAAGTGGGTTCTAAAGATAACTGGCGATATGTTTTGAAACGTTCGCGTGCAGCTTGCATCAAGCCATCATCCCATGCGTCGACAAAATCAACAATATGCGTGAATTTTGAAAGTTCAGGTGGTATTTCCAAAGTGCCATTCATCAAGACCTTTGCACCATTATCTTGGCAGATGTGCGTGGATAAAAGAATGGGTTGTTTGGCATTATCCTCAACCGAATCACCTGCAATACCATGCGCTAAAAAAGATGTTGGGTGAATCGTCCAAAGCCGATCATTCAATTGAGCAACAAAGCCATCATCGGGGCATAAAATCAAGACAGTAGGGCTCAAACGATTGCGTCGTAACAATAAACGAGCAATGCCTTCCACTCGATCAGCTTGATCCAAACGTTCAAAATGAACCTGCATATCAGTGGACATCATGCACGACCTGTTTCCAAAACTTCGCCACCAAAAACAATGCCAAGATAGGAAAAACAAGACTCAAACTTTGGGCTGTCGTTGGTTGCATATGATAACCTAAGCCTAAAACGGCAGCTTCAATCACCACAATCATACCGACAATGCGCCACCACCATGCTGATTGTTGCCAATGGGATACTTGCCACGATGTTGACCAACGTTCACAGACATACATGGTCAACATGCCAATCATCAAACCGACACCAACATCCAAAGGAAAATGTACACCGCCATAAATGCGCCCAATCGCTGCCAATAAAAACAACGCAGCTACGGCATAAGCGCGCCAATCTGCACAACTCCAAAGTAAAAAAGCCAATAGCACCATCACGCCATCTGAAGTCGCATGACCTGAAGGAAACGAATGCGATTGCAGTGCAGAACCTAGAATATGGACATGCTCCAAGAGTGCAGGTGGACGAGGCATATCCCATGTACGTTTGATGAGTTGCGCCAATACACCTGAAACAAGAAAAGCGAGGGTTGCCGCCACGCCCAAACGTAAACGATACATACATACGATGGCGCAACACAAAGCAACAATCAGCCCGTCACCCAAGCCTGACACAACACCCATGATAGTATCCAAAAATACTGTATTTGCGCCGTTCATCAGATGAAACAAGGTTATATTCCAATCCATCAGTTCAAGCATACACATGCCTCAATATGTTCAATATGATAATCCCATCGTTGGCTTTTTTCAGCCTTTGAAACCCAACATGTTTTCGCCCCAAGCTGTTGAGCCACCTGTAAATTATCTTCCATATCATCCACCACACAAGCTTGTTCAGGTTTGACACCTTCTTGAATAAACAACATTTGCAATGTTTCCGCACAAGGTTTGGGTAAATAATCATGAAAGCGAATATCATAAATGGCAGCAAAGTGATGGCGAATACCCAAAGCATCTAAAACAGCTTCCGCATGTTCTTTGATGCCATTGGTATGAATCACTTTACGCATCGTTAATCTTGATAAAACCGCATTCAATGGTTCATTTTTTTGTAATAATTCATGGGCTTGAATGTCATGTACATCATGCAAAAACGATTCGGGTTCAATGCCATGATGCAACATCAAGCCTCGCAATGTACTGCCATATTGCCGCCAATAGTTCACTCGCAAGGCATTGGCTTCATGCTTGGGAATGTTCAACGCCCGCATGATAAAGTCAGTCATACGAACATCCATGCGCACAAACACACCATTATCAGCAGCATATAAAGTATTATCCAAATCAATCACAGCCAGCTCAATCATGGCATGACAACCAAGCCAGCAACTCTGATTCACCCACGATGGTTACACCCAAAGCTTCCGCTTTATCACGTTTTGAGCCTGCTTTTTCACCTGCAATCACAATATCCGTGTTTTTAGACACCGAACCACTGGGTTTTGCCCCCAAATCACGCAATTGTTGTTGCGCATCACTTCGCTTGATATGTTCAAAACTACCTGTCAACACCACACGCTTACCTGCCAAGGGATGGTCTTGTGATTTTTGTTTTATATCACAGCTTTGAGGATGTACACCTAATTCATACAAGCGTTGTAATACGTCGATATTGTGTTGTTCTTTGAAGAAAGCTTGAATACTTGCGGCAACTTCAACACCAATATCATCAATCTTCAGCAATACTTCTTCGTTGGCATCTCGCACATGCTCCCAAGAGCCTAAATATTCAGCCAAGCTTCGCGCGGTTGCTTGCCCAACATGACGAATCCCTAAAGCATATAAAAAATGTGCTAAATCAGGGTTTTGACTGGCAGCAATCGCTTGTTGGAGATTGTTTATTTTTTTTTGTCCCATGCCTGTCCATGTTGCTAAAATGGAAAAATCCAAAGCGTATAAACTGGCAACATCATGAATCAAACCTTCATCTACCCTGCGTTCAATCAGTTTTTCGCCTAAACCATCAATATCCATGCCTTGTCGAGATACAAAATGATTCAAACGTTCTTTAAGTTGCGCAGGGCAGG
>JAUZQL010000106.1 GCA_030950975.1 Mariprofundaceae bacterium
TATACCAAAGAGCATTCGATGCGAGTGGGTCATTTATCGATGGTGTTTGCACAAGAATTAGGCTTGGATGAAGAAACGATTCAAATTATTCGTACGGGTGGGCGTTTGCACGATATTGGTAAAGTAGGTATTGCCGATTCAGTGCTTTTAAAACCAGGGCGTTATACAGAACAAGAGTTTGCCAAAATGAAAGCCCATCCAGCCATTGGCGATAATATTCTAAAAAATATGGATAGCTTGGCAAGAGAGCGTTTGATGGTGCGCCATCATCATGAACGGATGGATGGTCGAGGTTATCCTGATGGTTTAGCTGGAGAAAATATTCCTTTTGAAGCTCGGATTGTGTGTGTGGCTGATGCCATTGATGCGATGACAACACATCGTGTTTATCGTATGGCGAAACCGTTATCTTTTTCTTTGGAACAGCTTCGAATGAATCCTGGCACACAATTTGATCCACAAGTGGTTGAGGTTGCAGTTTCGGTGATTGAACAAGGTTTAGTGCATACGCAAGCTGATTCAACACCAAAAAATATAGAAGGGCTGATGCCTTTATCTGCATTCGATATGGAGAAAGGAGTGCTACATGGTTGATCATGCTGATAACCGCAGACAAGATTTTAGAGTAGAGGATATGCTTCCTTGGAATGATAAACCTTTATCGACTGAAGAATTTGAGATTCGCAGGAAGCATGTAGGGATACGTTCCCGTCAAAGTTCTATGTTGCGTGATATGGTTGGAACGGATTTGTTTTCAGGTGATTCACGCAATAAATTGAATTCCGAAGTGGCTCAAGCGATGGAAGCTTTGGATGCCAAATTGAATTATTTGATTGGTATCAATACCTTGAATGATGCTAATCGTAGTAATTTGAAGGAACGCCCCATTAATTTGAGTGTTACAGGGGCAAGTTTTGTAAGTGATGAACGTTATCGTCAAGGTGATCCTATTTTTATAACCATGATGTTACCCTCTTTTCCACCGCTTGTGTTGGAATTGTTAGGAGAAGTGATGTGGGCAAAAAAGACTGAAGATAATCGACCCTTTATTGGGGTGAAATTTTGTTACCGTTGCGATGAGGAAGAAGACTCTATTGCTAAATATGTATTTCGTCGCCATCGTGAAATGATTCGCTTACAAAAACAGCAAGATGTGTAACCCTACTCCCAGAGTGATGAATACACCGAACTAACGGTGTGCGTAACATCAGTTATTCTAGACTTGTTATTTTCAGTGAGCTATGCATAGTCCGCATTTATTATATTTAGATCCGATTTTATCTAGAGCAGAGGAGGGTTACAGGCCCAATGATTCTGCGGCAACCGACTAAGTGACAACTTAGAGAATGGTGCCAACGCCTGCCTAACGTGAGTTAGGAGCGATAAGTTTCGGGTTGTTAGTTTTTTTGGCAGCAGCCACACTTTCAACCTTCGCTTTATCGCGAAGGTTTTTTTATTTCTGGAAATTGGAAAAAAGAAAACGGGAGTTTGACGAGATGAGTGAAAGTATTGTTCGTGCCTTAAAATGTCGTGAATGTGGTCATGAATATGAAATTCAGCCGACGCATGTGTGTGAATTTTGTTTTGGTCCTTTAGAAGTCGTCTATGATTATGATAAACTAGACGATAAATTTACACGTGAATTGATTGAATCTCGCCCACAAAATATGTGGCGTTATAAAGAGTTATTACCCATTGACGGTGAACCAAAAGTGGGTGCAAACAATGGTTTTACACCATTGATTAAAGCTGATCGCCTAGCTAAAGAACTGGGTGTAAAAGAGCTTTATATTAAAAATGATTCAGTATGTTATCCAACCTTATCTTTCAAAGATCGTGTCGTATCTGTGGCTTTGTCCAAAGCTGTAGAATTTGGTTTTAAAACAGTGGCATGTGCATCAACAGGGAATTTGGCAGGCTCAGTAGCCGCCAATGCTGCGGCTGCAGGTTTGGAATCATATGTCTTTATTCCTGAAGACTTAGAACAAGGTAAAGTATTGGGAGCCGCAATTTTTGGCACCAATGTTATCGGTATTCGCGGTCAATATGATGATGTAAACCGTTTATGTTCAGAAGTTGCTGGTAAATATGGTTGGGCATTTGTAAATGTAAATGTACGTCCATTTTATGCCGAAGGCTCAAAAACATTGGGTTATGAAGTGATGGAACAGTTGGGTTGGAAAGCTCCCAAGCATGTTGTCGTACCGATGGCTTCAGGGTCGTTGTGTACCAAAGTGGATAAATCCATCAAAGAATTTATTAAATTGGGCTTGGTTGAAGATAATCAAACAGCGATGTATGGCGCACAAGCCACAGGTTGCTCACCCATTGCGAAGTCTGTCAAAGATGATACGGATATGATTCACCCCGTGAAAGCAGACACCATTGCGAAATCATTGGCGATTGGTAACCCTGCTGATGGTTATTATGCCAATAAAGTGATGAAAGAAAGTGGTGGTTATGCTGAAGATGTTTCGGATGAAGAAATTATTGATGCGATGAAGTTATTGGCTCGAACTGAAGGTATTTTCGCAGAAACTGCGGGCGGTGTCACCTTGGGTTGTGCGAAAAAACTGATTGATTCTGGGAAGATTCCACGTGATGAATCCATTGTTTTGTGTATCACAGGTAATGGCTTAAAAACACAAGAAGCAGTTTTAAATGAAGTGGCAAAACCACGTATTATCAATGCCTCATTAAAAGAGTTTGATGTATTGGCAGCAGCAGATGGCGTGAAATAAATCTATAACCTTAGAATAGGAGAAATCAACATGGCAGTAACAGTAAGAATTCCAACCCCATTGCGTAAATTAACCGCAGGTGCTGATGAAGTATCTGTGGAAGCTGCAAATATCGGCAGCATGATCGATAACTTAGAAGCGGCACATGCAGGTCTAAAAGAGCGTTTGTGTGATGAGTCTGGTGAGATTCGTCGTTTTGTGAATGTATATTTGAATGATGAAGATGTACGTTTTTTGCAAGGTCGTGAAACGGCATTAAAAGATGGTGATGAAGTATCAATTGTTCCAGCTATTGCAGGCGGAAAATAATTCACAAAGATATGAAGGCATAACTTTTGTGCCTTCCTTTTTTAGAGGTGCTGTATGAAATTACGTGTTTATTTGAACTTTGATGAAAAATCAGTGACGAGCCCAGTGATTTGGAAATTGGCAAAAGAGTTTGATGTCATCACCAATATTCGCAGTGCATCGGTAAAAGAAGGCATGGGGCTGCTTGGGCTTGAAATTGAGGGTGAAACTTCAATTGTCGAAGCTTCTGCGCGATGGCTTGAGGCGCAAGAAGGCGTGCATGTTGAACCGATTGAACAAAATGTAATAGAGGGTTGATATGACCATTTATAATAATGCTTCAGAAACAGTGGGTGGCACACCCTTGATTTGTTTGAATCAAATTGGTGCTGATTTAGATGTTGAAATTCTAGTGAAATGTGAATTTTATAACCCTTTAAACTCTGTGAAAGATCGTATCGCTCGTTTTATGATTGAAGCGGCGGAAGCGTCAGGGGCTTTAAAAAAAGGCGGCGCGATTGTTGAAGCGACATCGGGTAATACGGGTATTGCACTGGCATTTATTGCCCGTGCTAAAGGTTATCACTGTATTTTAACCATGCCTGAATCCATGAGCTTGGAACGTCGGAAATTATTGAAACTTTTGGGTGCAGAATTGGTCTTAACACCTGCTGAACTGGGTATGAAAGGTGCGATTGCCAAAGCCGAAGCCTTAACAGCAAGTAATGAAGGCTCGTTTATGGCGAAGCAATTTGAAAACCCTGCGAATCCTGAGGCTCACCGCCAAACGACCGCTGAAGAAATTTGGTCAGATTGTGATGGTAAAGTGGATGCTTTGGTGGCAGGTGTTGGCACGGGTGGAACTATTACAGGTATATCAGAAGTATTAAAATCTCGAAATCCTGATTTTAAAGCGTTTGCAGTGGAGCCTGTTGATTCTCCTATAATGTCTGGTGGCAAGCCTGGCCCGCATAAAATTCAAGGTATTGGTGCTGGATTTATTCCTAAGAATTTGAATATGGACATCGTTGATGGCGTGGAGCAAGTCAGCAATGATGATGCTTTTTCTATGGCACGTCGTTTAGCCAACGAAGAAGGCATTCCCGGTGGTATCTCATCAGGTGCAGCGGTATGCGCAGCATTGAAAGTGGCAGCGAAAGATAGCATGAAAGGCAAACGAATCGTGGTGATTTTACCATCGATGGCCGAGCGTTATATGTCCACAGATTTATTCAAAGGTATTGAAGTTTAAAAGTTTTGAACTGCGGAAGCGCAGCGGTGCGGAGATAAAATCTGCGCCTCTGTGCTGATGTGATGATATTGAGGTTAAAGTATGATTGATTTCACAGAAGAACAAATCGAACGTTATTCACGCCATATTATTTTGCCTGAAATAGGGGCTGAAGGACAGTCTAAACTATTAGAAGCAAAAGTATTCATGATTGGTGCGGGTGGTTTGGGTTCGCCAGTTGCCTATTATTTGGCAGCAGCAGGTGTTGGTACGATTGGTATTGCCGATGCAGATGTCGTGGATTCTTCGAACTTGCAACGCCAGATTATTCATAAGCAAAGTCGTATTGGTATGCCTAAGGTGGAAAGTGCCAAGCAAACCATGCAGGCGCTCAATCCTGATGTGAAAGTGAATACATATAACTATTTTGTCACTGAAGATAATATTCGTGATATTATCAAAGATTATGACATCATTATTGATGGTTGTGATAATTTTCCTACACGTTTCTTGGTCAATGACGCATGTTATTTTGAAAAGAAACCCTTGATTTCAGGCGCAATGTTTCGTTTTGAAGGACAAGTGGCGACATACAAGCCGCATGTTCATAAAGAAGGTCCATGTTACCGTTGCTTATACCCTGAACCACCACCAGCAGGTCTTGTACCTTCCTGTTCTGAAGCTGGTATTTTAGGGGCATTGGCGGGTTGTGTTGGAACAATTCAGGCCGTGGAAGCAGTCAAAGAAATCCTTGGCATTGGTGATTCTTTGTCAGGTAAGTTGATGGTATTTGATGCCTTGCGGATGGAATGGAAAAAATTGAAATTACGCAAAGATCCAGCTTGCCCATTGTGTGGTGAGAATCCAAGCATTACTGATTTGGTGACGTACGAACAAGCGTGTGAATTAAAGTTCGGCGAATAAGATTTTAACCACAGAGACACAGAGAATATCATTAAGGTTTTGTTCTTTGTGCCTCTGTGGTGATTGTATAGTGATTGTTTTGGTAAATATTGAGGTAACAAAAATATGAGTACATTTGAATTTACAAAGACAGCTGATGTGGATGAGTTTGAAGCTGGTT
>JAUZQL010000107.1 GCA_030950975.1 Mariprofundaceae bacterium
CATTGATCTGTCGTACGGCGAACTTCTGAAGCAATGCTTTGACGATAGATGGCTTGCACAGGTCGATTCTGTTGCATGGCATCGACAATCGACTCGCCAGCAATCGCCCCCGAATGCAGCGCACAACTCATCCCTTCACCAATCATATTTAAAAAACCAGTCGCCTGCCCTGTAATCAAGACACGTCCCTGACCAAAGACATAACGATTGATCAGTGAAGGGCCAAAGTTTTCTGAACAGCCCTCATGATCTGGATCAGAAAAAATGGGGTCAGGCTTCCATAACTTGATATTGATTGATGATTTATAAACTGATGGTACGCACTTTGATGAAAAAGAAGTATCATCCTATGCTTAGGAGATATGGCTTTAGCCGTGCCTTCATGTTCTGATTTAGCGCGGCTAAAGCCGCACTCCCAAAGTTCAAAAGGCTCTTTTTAAAGTCCAAAATAATGACATCACTCATCCATTGAGCATTTGTTTGAAGCTTTTTATCGTGTATCTGAAAGCCGTGAACGAAAAACAGGCGGCTACGGTGTGGGTCTAGCGATTGCCAAACAAGTCAGCACAGCACACAAGGGGAACATTGAAGCTCAAAATCATCCGCAAGGTGGTTTGATGGTCAGCTTACGATTGCCCTTAGAAAAAACATGAAATTCTAGTTTTATCAAAGCCAGTTTTTTTGTGAATAATCACCACGCAACACACGTTGCATCATCACAGCCACAATCTGACGACCCCATTTAAACTCTTTATAAAGCTTCACAAATCGCCAAATATCGCCCAAAATAATCATGCGCTCTGTCATCGGCATCGCCATCAATGCCTTGGGGAAATCAGCTTCATGCGGTTTTGAAAAAGCAATCTTCAACGGATTCCATTGATCTGTCGTACGTCGAACTTCTGAAGCAATGCTTTGACGATAGATGGCTTGCACAGGTCGATTCTGTTGCATGGCATCGACAATCGACTCGCCAGCAATCGCCCCCGAATGCAGCGCACAACTCATTCCCTCACCAATCATATTTAAAAAACCAGTCGCCTGCCCTGTAATCAAGACACGTCCCTGACCAAAGACATAACGATTGATCAGTGAAGGGCCAAAGTTTTCTGAACAGCCCTCATGATCTGCATCAGCAGGTTTGAGCTTCACACCATGTTTTTCTTCAAAGTATTTTGCCACATAAGCATGACGTTCATGAAACTTTTGCCCGACTTTATAACCTACACCGACAATTTGCCGACCATCCCGCGCATGACTCCAAGTGTAATGCCCCAAATCAGGGTGAAACCAAAAATGAAAATAGCGTTCATCCAAGGGACAATCGATAATTTCATGGAACTTCTGACCCACAAAAAACATCGGAATATCTTTGTGATAATTTGGGTAAAGCGAGCGTAAAACAGGCGATACAGGGCCATCAGCACCAATCACATATCGAGTTTTAAGTTGAAATTGCTCACAAGCTTTTTTTCTTGCTGTCACCACCACATAATCATCGGCTTGTTGGAGGGATAAAAAGGATGTTTCATCCATCACTTCCCCATGACTTTGTTCAATCGCCCAATGATCTGAATATTTACGAT
Source organism: Mariprofundaceae bacterium (assembly GCA_030950975.1). Classification (GTDB taxonomy): domain Bacteria; phylum Pseudomonadota; class Zetaproteobacteria; order Mariprofundales; family Mariprofundaceae. Next base: position 1,587 of record JAUZQL010000107.1, read on the forward strand.
GTAAATGGGGAGTCGGGCCACCAAAAAAGTCCATCGACATCGATAACATGCTCGGAAAATGAAAGCTAACCCCACGACATGAGGTGGGTTCATGCAAAATTTTACGCGGTAAAGCACCAAAATTTTCAATTAAAAAACGATGGCCACGCGGTGATAAAATACCACTGCAAATTTTATGACGTGGTAGTTTTTGTTTTTCTAAAATAACGGTTTCTAAACCTGCATCCACCAGACGTTTGGCAGCAGCCGCCGCTGCAAGACTCGCCCCAACAATCACCACATCAACTTGTCGCATAGTCATCCTTTACATCCAAAGTATTCAGCAATGCTGAAACACCCATCACTACTTTATCCGTCATGGTTTTTAGCACATCAATATCCGCTTCATGTTCAACAATCACCCGTTTAAATTCACGACCTCGAATAAGCCATTCAAATTGTTCATTCACATCAAAAGCGCCTTGCTTTGCCGCTTCACTAGCAATCCCCGTCGGAATAGCCATACGATTCAAGTCCAAATTCATACTGCACCCCGTTTGCTCCCTTAACGATGTGTAATGTTCAATGCGCCGTTCATAATCAGCATGCAAGGCTGCGGCATCAATGATATATAAATCATCGGGGGTTAATTGCTGTTGCACCCAAGCATCACAACTGATGACAAAACCACTCAATTCAGTCTCATCTTGCTGGCTCAAGCTTGGTAAATCTGTGTCTGCCCAAGCTTTTTTTATCATGCCTGTTAAATCAATGTTTTCAGGGCACATCACATCGCATCCACCACACAAAATACAACTGGATAAATAGTCCTTCAAATCCTCTGCCCTTGCTCCATGTTGCATCGATTTGGCGAAACCTTGTGGGCTAAACATCACATCACGATGTTGCCGCCACATCGGGCATGGCAATAGACAAAGCGAACAACCTTGACAATCGGCATAGGTTTTAGCGTCATTTTTTTGATTCACATCAACCACCTTTTAAGCAGGCACAAGGTCAGCATAGGCTTCCCATGTGGGTTCACACACTTCCTCAATATACGATTCAGTCAGCAATGATCTAATCTTTTTCGCCAAAAAGTACGCCAGTGTGGGAGGTACAGCATTGCCTACCATTTTATAACCCGCCAATAAATTCTCATAATAGAAATGATGGTCATCAGGAAACGTTTGGATTCTTGCACATTCCCGAATGCTTAAACGTCGATACAAAGATGCATATTCTGGCACAAATATACGTTTATTTGGCTCAACACATAACATTTTTGGCGCTTGAGGATGCAGTGGTGCATGTCGTCCACCTGCTTGAATGGTAAACGATTGCTCATCCCATGATCGAACACGGTTACGCGACATAAACATGCTCGAAAAACCACCTGTCATATATTCATGATTGGCAGGCTGACATGCAGCTCCATTCGTACGATTTTTTTCTTGAGCGGGCAATGCGCTATTTTTTATGTCATCAATCACATCACGCAAACATCGCTTTTGCGAAAACGGTTGAGGAAATTCAAATGTTTTTTCCAAATCATTGCGAATGCCAATAAAAAAAACACGTTTTCGATCTTGGGGAACCCAATAATCAGAAGCATTTAACATTTGAAACGATAATCGATAACCGCTTTCTTTAAAAAGGTCTTGAATAGATGCAATCGCATTTGCATGACGTGAAGCCAACATCCCCGACACATTTTCTGCTAAAAAGAACTTCGGTTTTTTATCCCGAAGAATACGAATAAATTCAAAAAACAACTGCCCTCGTTGGTCTTTAATACCTCTTAAAGCCCCTGCCTCACTCCAACTTTGGCATGGTGGCCCTCCGATAATCCCATCACAATCAGGAATATCTGACGAAGGGACATCACAAATACTTTGATGATTCAATTCAACATGAGGAAAGTTCTTTTCATAGGTTTGCCAAATATCTTTATCATATTCATTCGCCCAAAGCGTCTGAAAGCCTGCTTTTTCAAAACCTAAATCCAAACCGCCAGCACCTGAGAATAAAGAAATAATGTTCATGGTTTTTCCATCTCAATCAACACAACATCCAAACGTTTTGCGGGATTATTCGGATTGGGGATTTTCACGTTTTTTACGTTGATCCATTCACAAGCTTGTAAGGCTGCACAATCCACAGATGAGAACGTATTAAATTTTTCTTGAGTCATGATACAAGCAAGGCTAAATGAACATGATGTATTTCTTTGATAAATATCCTGAAATACTGACGATGGATTATCAATATGCCACATACCTCGGATTCTCAAATAAGTAATACCCAATGGGTCAACCTTATTGACACGTCCTAACTCTTTTGTCTCCGAAAATTGCACATCACTAATATTTTCAATACCAGACTTGATTGTCTGACCTATTCGTTGATAAACATCCTTATCCGCAGCATAGCAATCACCATAAACCAACCATAAATGCTGCAAAGGTTTTCTTTTAGGGACAACACCAATAGCGTAAATAATATCTTTCGAATGCCA
>JAUZQL010000108.1 GCA_030950975.1 Mariprofundaceae bacterium
GGACGTATCATACAGGTACAGCCAACACCATGAACACAGGCGTACGCTTCTTGCTCGGTTTTCGAGGGCTAGGTAGCCTCGGCGATTCTTAAGTTTACGACAAAAGCATTTATTTTTTCACCTTTACTTTTAACATTTATGGGAGACTCCATGTCACTGAATATTCGTTCAATGTGTTATTTACCGCTATTACTGGCAGTGATGACACTATCTTTACCCGCTCACAGCCACGCTACTGATAGTCCTATTACATTCGATGCCATCGCTGCAAGCGTCAATGGACAAGCCGTAACGTGTTACGATATACAAGAAGATATGAATATCATGCAGAAACAACTAAAAGAGCAAGGTAAACAAGATATTCCCTTAAAATTGCTTTACCAACGTGCCTTGGATAGTCAAATCATGTGGAAACTTCAACAAGCTGAAGCGAGTAAACTTGGTATTCACGTTTCTCAAGATGAAATTGATAATGCCATTCAAAAAGTGGAAAAAAGCAATCATTTACAAGCAGGACAACTAAAAGAGGTCTTAAAAACGCAAGGGATTGACTATCCAAGCTATGTCAAAACGCTCAAAAAAAGCATGTTACGCAATAAGCTTATGAATATTGCTGTGCGTAGTCGTATTAAAATCAGTGAAGAATCGATTCAAGAATATTATCGTAAATATTTGGAACATCCGAAAGCTCGCCGTGAAATTCGTATTGCACAGATTTTCATTGCTGTAAAAGATACTAAAGATGCGATTAAAAAAGCCTATGCGCTTGCTCAAAAAGTTGAACAAAAACTACAACACCATGAAGATTTCAAAAAGCTTGTTTCGCTTTATTCCGATGCTTCCGATAGCAGTACGGGAGGGGATATGGGTTGGTTTTTTCCCGGAGGACTTGCGCCTAATTTTTCTGAAGTGTTTCAATTATCTGTAGGTGAACATAGTCATATCATTCGCTCTCAACGCGGTTTCCATATTTTGCAAGTGCAAGATGAACGCTGGCAAACACCTCAAACTGGAAAAGCTTATGATGAAGTTCATGCACGTCATATTTTGATGAAAGTACCCAATAATGCAGATGTCACCACGCGCGCAAAAATCATGAATCGTATTCAACATTTGGCACAAGATTTAAAACATGCCACTGATGAAGTCTTTGCCACACGAGCAAAAGAAGTTTCTCAAGGCCCAAGCGCTGCACGTGGCGGTGATTTGGGTTGGTTTAAACGTGGGCAAATGGTGCCTGCTTTTGAAAAAGTCGCCTTTTCGCTTAAAGCTGGCGAAACCAGTGGTGTCGTTAAATCACAGTTTGGCTTTCATATTATTCATGTGATTCAACATCGCCATGTCGATCCCAATAGCCTATTGGCGCGTCATGACCAAATTCAACAAGCATTGACGACCGCTGAAATGCAAAATCAAGTACCACGTTGGCTCTCGAACCTTAAAAGCAAAGCCAGCATTAAAACGCATAGCTGCGATCAAATCATAGCATTCAAACCTACCGCAAATATTGCACCAGTAGCGCTTAAAAAGAACAATCCAGTGCCAGTGATGAAAGCCAAAGAAAGTTTAGAAACACCTGAACAGGCGATACTTGCTTGGAAACGAGCTTGGGAATCTCAAGATGTAAACGCATATTTTTCTCATTATAGTGATTCCTTTACACCCGAATCACGCTTTGCCACGCTCGATGCTTGGAAAAGCTATAAACGGCGTGTGATTGGCAAGCAAACATCCGTTCGCATTCAACTGCGTCAAACCCATATCCAACATATCGACCCTCAACATATACGTGTTGATTTTATACAGAACTATGTTGCCAATACTTTTCATGACCAAAGCCACAAAGTTTTGCACATGCAGCTTGAACATCATACTTGGAAAATAACCAGCGAGAAAACTATTTCATGACGATACTCACTCATAAACCATTACTTATTACCATTGGAGAGCCAGCAGGCATTGGTTCAGACTGTGTTTTAATGGCACAGCAAGATCATCCTGAATCGTTTATCAACACCGTTATTGTTGCACCTATCGAATGGATAAGTTTACGAGCGAAAGAGCTTCATATTTCAGTCAATATCGAATCCATTGCGGACTTGAATCAACTGCCAGAATCCAACATGGATGGAAAAACGTTATTCTGTTGGAATCCTTTAAGCGAAGCCTTGCAAGCAGAAGCAGATGTTCGCCCCATTGCTGGTCAAGCTTCCGCCAAAACAGCAAAAGCTGTGGTGGCTTGCATTGAAGCAGCAGCTTTAGCTTGCATACAAGGTATCGCCAAAGGCATGGCAACTGGCCCTATTGAAAAAGCTATTTTACGCGACACTGGTTTTAAATTTCCAGGGCATACTGAATTTTTAGCTCATTTGGGTAACGATTGTGATATTGTCATGATGTTGGCATCGCAACACTTACGCGTTGCTTTATTAACCACACATATGGCATTGCAAGATGTACCTGCTGCTTTATCCATCGAAAAAACATTACAATGTATCCAAATTACCCATCATGATCTCAAACATCGCTTTGCTATCGATCAGCCACGTTTGGGCATGTGTGGACTTAATCCTCACGCAGGTGAACAAGGTCATTTTGGTCGTGAAGAATTGGATATTTTAAGACCTGCGATTGAACTTGCACGTCAACAAGGCATTCAAATCACTGACCCTTTGCCTGCGGACACTCTTTTTTCAGCGCAAATGCGTGATCAATTTGATACCATCATGTGCTGTTATCATGATCAAGGTTTGATTCCTATTAAAGCTTTAAGCTTTGGTGATGCTGTGAATGTAACCCTTGGATTACCGTTTATTCGTACCAGTGTCGATCATGGCACGGCATTGGATCGTGCAGGCAAGGGAAATATATCCTACACGAGTCTTATTGAGGCAATGAAACTTGCCCATACAATGCAAGCAGCTTGATATTTTTGAATGACGATTCAAGTCTTATTGTCTGACAAGGTTCCCCAAGCCTTGAATCATCCATCAAGGAGTTCCGCATGTTATTAAATGATTTCAAAGGTCAACTCTTGCTCGCCACGCCAAGCCTTCAAGAGCGGCAGTTTAAAGATACGGTCATTTTATTATGTCATCATGATTCCGAAGGCAGCATGGGTTTAATTATCAATCGCCCACAAAATATTTCTATTGTGGATGTTTTTGAAGATATTCAACTTACACCCAGTGATCATATCATACACACTTTGATGAAAGATGAATTGCATTCCTACGAAGGAGGTCCGATTGATCCTTTTCGTGGTTTTGTTATTCATGATGGGCAGCATGTTTATGAATCAACCATGCCGATTACGCCAGAAATCCACCTGACCACCTCCAAAGATGTACTTGAACAGATTGTACAAGAACAAGGACCCCAACATTTCATGCTTGTATTGGGTTATACAGGTTGGGATGCAGGTCAGTTAGAACAAGAAATGATGGATAATCACTGGCTTATTGCACCAGCCAGCGAACAACTTATTTTTCATATTGAACCTGAACTGCGTTGGGCACGTGCCGCACAAAGTTTAGGCGTGGAAAAATCGCATCTATCCTCTCAAATTGGACATGCTTAGCTTTTTTTTTGTTGATGATTTAACAGAATCATAGCTATTAAAAATACAGCAAAAACAAGCACTTGCATACCATTCGGCTGATCATCATAACCCATCATCACATGCAAGACTTCACCAATCATACTGTCTACAGGTAACCATGATGAGGTATTCCAAAGTATCTCTACTAAGGGTGGCAAAGCTTCAATCATGATTAAATTTGCTGCTGCTTGAGATGCCATACCTGCTGCCAATAACATCAGCAACCATGCCAAGACACGAAACAATAATTTCATGGGGATGTGTAACAAACTTCGGTACAAAATATAACCCACACCAGCGCCAGACAACATACCCAACAAACTACCCCACACTATATTCCAAGCATCACTATTCCCCGATTCTGCTGCACCAAAGAGAAAAAAGACGGCTTCAGATCCTTCACGCATGACCGCCGATAATGCAACTACAAACAAAGCAGTCGTTGGTAAATCACCTGCTGTCACTGAAGAACCAATCTGTTTCATACGCATCGTCATGTCTCTTCCATGCTGACTCATCCATAAGACCGTCCAAGCCAATAAACATGCTGCAAGAGATAACAACACGGCATTGAAAATAAACTCACCATTACCATCAACAGACGCTTCCATCTCTTCCATCAGAAAAGCCACGACAATTGCACCTAGAAAACCGATGAATGCACCAAAAGCAATCCAACGACGGCTATGCTGTGCGCCTTTGGTCGCAGCAAATAAGACCCCTAATACCAATGCCATTTCCAATACTTCACGAAACACAATAATCCATGATGAAATCATGATTGTTCTCCCTTCATACTTAGCTTTAAACATTGTTGACAGATACCAAAAATCAATAATTGATGACCATCCATTTGAAAACGATATTGGCTAGCAACATGGCGTTGACGTTGTTCAATGTGTTCATCAAAAAATTCTTCAATCGAACCGCATGAACGGCATACCAAATGATCATGATGCGCTTTATCCGAACGTTCATACCGTTTTTTATCACCCAAATGAATGGCTTGTATTAAACCCGCTTTTTCAAGCGCCGTTAAACCACGATAAATCGTGGCAATACCAATAGAATGCCCTGCATCACTTAATGCTCGAGCCAATAGTTCAGCATCCCAATGTTGATTGGATTGATTGATCATATCGAGGATGGCTTGTCGTTGTGCTGTAAGTTTTATCATTGTCGAGAACGATAACCATTATCAATAATAACGCAATCTATTGTCGATAAAGCAAGCCCTGAATGGGTGCGATAGGTCTCACTTAAATGAAGGGAAAAATGATGACTCTAACCCGATTGCACTTATGATACGAATT
>JAUZQL010000109.1 GCA_030950975.1 Mariprofundaceae bacterium
CATCATCTTTTGACGGGTTTAGGGCTTCATGTTCATACCACGAATGCCAATTTGAACAATCTGATTGGTGTACCACAAACGATTTTGGCAACACCCATCGATGCTGATGTAGCACTCATTGAATGTGGTATCAGTGAACAAGGAGAAATGCAGCGTTTAGCAAACATCTTATCACCAGATGGTGTGGTGATGACAGGCATGACCTCAGCACATAGTGAAGGTTTGGGTGGACTTGAAGGTGTAGTCAAAGAAAAAGCACGTTTATTATCAGCGGTTAAAACGGATGGCTGGTGTGCCTTAGGGAACGGTGTTGCAGATGATTTGAAACAACAAGACATCGATATTACATGCCAAAGCATTCAGAATGAAGTGACTTGGAAACGCCAAGGCTTGGACGTAACATTTTATGACCAACATCAATCGGCGGATTTACGTTTAGCCCTGCCCGCAGATCATTGGTGTGAAAATATGGCGCTGGTGTTATCCATTGCATTGGCAACACCTTGGAACATTCAAATATCTGCGGATTTTCAAGACTTAGTGAAACTATTATCGACTTGGTCAGCGGTGGAAGGTCGTCTACAAACATACCAAGGGTTTGCAGGCTGCCAGATTCTTGATGATGCCTACAATGCTAATCCAGTGTCCATGCAGGCCGCTTTGCATACCCTGCAAGCCATGCCAACACGTCGGATTGCAATTTTAGGTGATATGAAAGAATTAGGTGATACATCCTTGCAAGCTCATGCAACATTGAATGTTCAGAACATAGATGGCTTATGGTTGGTTGGGGAAGCAATGAAGGTTTTGCATGAGCAACATCCAACAAGCCAATGGTTCTTGAATGTGGATGCGCTCTTGGCTTGGTTAGCTGCCAATATGGAAAATATCATGCAAGGCGATACGGTGCTGGTCAAAGCATCCCATAGTATGGGCTTGGAAAAGGTGGTGGAAATGTTGAAAGTAAAGGATGTGGATTGTGCTGTATAATATATTGATTCCTTTGATGGATGAGTATTCATTTTTGAATCTTTTTCAGTATATCACCTTTCGTAGTTTTGGTGCTTTGGTGACTGCTTTGGTCATTGCTTGGGTCGTAGGTGAACCTTTTATTCGTTGGATGCAATGCTTGCAAAGCCAAGGTCAACCCATTCGTAATGATGGCCCTGAAAGTCATTTGAAAAAACAAGGTACACCCACGATGGGCGGCTTGCTTATTCTGTTTAGCCTCACCCTCTCCAGCTTACTTTGGATGAAATTAAGCAGTGGTTTTGTGTGGTTGGCTTTAGGGATTACTTTAAGTTATGGCTTGATTGGTGGCATGGATGATTACCTCAAATTAAGCAAACAAAACAGCAAAGGTTTATCGGGTCGTTGGAAATTAATATTACAAAGTGTGTTTGCTGGCATCGCAGCCTATGCCCTCTACCAAATGACCGATCCCATTGTTGATATTCCATTTTTAGCCATTCAATGGGATATGGGCTGGTGGTATATTTTATTTGTGATGTTTGTATTGATTGGAACATCCAATGCCGTAAATCTGACGGATGGTTTGGATGGTTTAGCGGTGACACCCACCATTATGGTCGCCATTACGTTTGCTGTGATTGTTTATTTAACAGGGCATATTCATTTTGCCCATTATTTATTGATTCCACATGTCCCTGGAGCGGGTGAATTAAGTATTTTTTGTGCTGCGATGGTGGGTGCGTGTTTAGGCTTTTTATGGTTCAATACCTATCCAGCCCAAGTTTTTATGGGCGATGTTGGTTCTTTAGCATTGGGGGGTGGTTTAGGTTTTGTCGCTTGTGCTGTCCATCAACAAATTTTATTGGTGATTGCGGGTGGTATTTTTGTTTTGGAAACGGTGTCAGTCATTGTGCAGGTCGCAAGCTTTCAAATGACAGGGAAGCGGGTCTTTCGTATGGCACCGATTCATCATCATTATGAATTGAAAGGCTGGCCTGAACCCAAAGTGATTGTTCGTTTTTGGATTATTTCCTTTTTACTGGCTTTGATTACGCTTGCAACATTAAAAATACGGTGACCACTATGATATTAAAAAAAGAAAAACATGCGATTATTGGCATGGGAAAAACAGGGCTATCCATTGTCCGTTTTTTACAAGGAAAAGGGGTGACATGTGTTGGCTTTGATGAGCAATTGAAAAAAGAATCAATGGCATCGCTAAACATTGAAAGCTTGGTCTGCCATACAGGAAAACTAGCAGACGATGCCTTATTATCCTTTGATGCGATATGGGTGAGTCCAGGTATACCCTATACCCACCCTGCATTAGCAGCAGCACGCCAAGCTGGCATTCCAGTCGAAGGGGATTTAACGCTTTTTTTGCAACATTGTGATGCACCGATTCTGGCGATTACAGGAACTAACGGAAAAACTACGACCACACAAACCATTCATACCTTGTTGGAAACCTTATCTGGCGGTTGTGATGTCGGTGGCAATATTGGTACGCCGATGTTGGATTTATTGGCAGCAGCTCACCCATCTGCACACATTGTCTTAGAACTTTCCAGTTTTCAATTGGAACGTTGCAGTCATATTCATCCCAAATGGGCTGTTTTATTGAATGTTCAAGCAGACCATGCCGATATGCATCGCTCACCTCAAACCTATTGCGATGCAAAGTTAACACTTTTTAAACATCAAGCTCAAGGGGATACCGCAATGATTCCTACAGGCGAGTTATGGGATGATTTAAGCCATGATTTGCTTGCAAGAGAGGTTACTGTGCATCGTTTTGGACATGTTTTCTCGCCCACCGACTGCAAACTATTATCCACAGGGATTATCAGTGATGATACAACGCACACCTTGTTTTGGTCGGTCAATGGGCAGCATCAAACAATGGATTGTAAACATATTCCGACCCGTGGTTTGCATCAACATATCAACCTCGCCATTGCGGCTCAAGCAGCCTCCGATTTTGGTGTCAGCCAGCAAGTGATTCGTGAAGCGATTTCTTCTTTTCGTGGCTTACCGCATCGACTTCGTTTGATTGGTGAAGTCATGGAACATACATGGTTTGATGATTCCAAAGCAACCAATCCTGCGGCGGCAAATGCAGCACTAAGCTCGTTTGAAAAAGTCATCTGGATTTGTGGTGGTTTACTCAAAGGCTTGAATCTTGATGAAATGACAGAGCTTGTAAAAAAACATGTCAGTTATGCGGTGATCATTGGTAAACATCCCGAACCGTATATTCGTTTGATGCAACAAGCAGGGGTCAATTATACCGTTGCTAATACCATGCAACGAGCCGTTCACTGTGCCGCAGAACATGCAGAAAAATTACCTGTCTTATTATCGCCTGCGGCGGCGAGCATGGATCAATTTAAAAATTATGCCGAACGTGGAAAAGCGTTTCAAGAAGCCATCGCTGAATTATCAAAAAAAGCATGAAATCCCAGTTAGACCCTGTGTTGTTGGGATGTGTTACTGTATTATTGTGTTTAAGTATTTTAATGGTCAGTAGTGCCAGTTTAAGTGTCTCCGAAGTGCGCTACCACGATGCTTTTCGGATTATTTCTCATTGGCTTATTTACATGCCTATCGGATTATTGCTGATGTGGATGGTGTCACATATTTCTATGGCACATTTGCAGCGTTATTGTATTCCCTTGTTATTACTTAGCTTTATCCTGATGGCAGTGTTATTGATGATGGGGAATCGTTTGAATGGGGCAACCCGTTGGTTTTCAGTGTTTGGGTTTAGTGCGCAGCCTGTCGAATTTTTAAAGCCTACAATCATTCTTTACATGGCTTATTATATGAGTCATTTTCCAGAACGTTTACGCCATTTTTCCAAAGGTATGGCACCGATGTTGGCCATTTTATCGGTGGCTGTGTTTTTGATGATGATGCAGCCTGATTTTGGCAATACGATATTATTATGTACGACTTGCTTTTTCATGTGGTTTGTTGGTGCTGTTCCTATACGACATTTATTTGGCATCTTTTTAATAGGCATAGGCTTAGGCACCATCGCTATCATTACAGAACCGTATCGTTTTGAACGTTTCCTTAGTTTTGCCAATCCTTGGGATGATCCCTTTGATACAGGTTATCAATTGATTCAATCGATGGTGGCGTTTGGTTCTGGTGGCGTGTGGGGAGTTGGCTTAGGTCAGGGTGTGCAAAAATTATTTTATCTTCCAGAAACATTTACTGATTTTATCGCAGCGGTTTTAGGGGAAGAACTAGGTTTGATGGGTTCCTTGTTGCTGTTGGGTGTTTTTGCAACACTTATTGGACGAGGCATTTATATTGCGACTCGTTGTGAACATGAATTTGAACGCTTATTGGCATTGGGCTGTACCTTGTTGATGGGATTAAGTTTTTATATCAACTTTGCTGCTGCAACAGGCATGATTCCGACCAAAGGTATGCCGATTCCATTCTTTTCTTATGGTGGTAGTGCTTTATTGGGAAATTGTATCTTGATGGGGTTTTTATTGGCCATTTCTCGAGGTTTACCTGCTAAAAAAATAGCGACCATGAATCAAAATATACGTAAGGAAGCCGCATGAAGAAAACAAAGCAACTTTGTATTGCAGGTGGTGGAACAGGTGGGCATGTGATGCCTGCATTAGCATTGGCTGATGCAGCCCGTGAAACTTGGAAGCATCTGGATGTCAGTTTTATTGGTGCGGAACGAGGTTTGGAAGCCAAGTTACTGCCTGAACGTGGTGAACATGTGTTGTTATTGCGCATGCATGCGATTCAAGGTGCGGGCATCTTACAAAAACTACGCGTCTTATGTTGGGAAATGCCCAAAGCAGTGTTGAGGATTCGTCAGTCTTGGAAAAAAAAACGTCCTGATGTGTTGGTCGGTGTCGGTGGTTATGCCAGTGCAACAGGTGTCCTTGCTGCACTTTTATCAGGTATTCCCGTCATCTTGTACGAACAAAACGCCGTACCCGGTTTGGTCAATCGCACCTTAGCTCGTTTTTGTAAGCAGGTGATGTTGGGGTTTTCACAAGCAGCACAGCATTTACCGCACGCCCATTGCATGTATACGGGCAATATTGTGCGCAACAGTATTGCCGAAGTGCAATGGCAAGCGCATAAAATTCCTTGTTTATTGGTAATGGGTGGCTCGCAAGGGGCGCGTTTCTTGAATGAAAAAGTGCCGCTGGCATGTCAGCAACTCAAACAAGAGGGCTTTCATTTTCGGGTGTTGCATGTCTGTGGCAATTATCAAAACCCACAAGCCAAAGTATTAGCCTTGTATCAAGAGGCTGGAATCGACGCAGAGGTCATGCCATTTTGCCATGATATGCCCAATTTTTATGCGCAAGGCGATGTCATGATGGCACGTGCGGGTGCGATGAGCGTATCGGAAGCCAGCATCGTTGGCATGCCATGTATCTTTGTTCCCTTGCCTCATGCTGCGGATCAACATCAATGGTTCAATGCCCAAAGTGTCTGTGAACACGGTGGTGGCATCTGTATTTCACAACATGAGACTTCTTTGCCAGCCTTGGTCAATGTGTTGAAAGACACATTATGTCAGCCTAAATCATTACATGATATGCATCAGGTTCTAAAAAGAATTGCAAAAAAAGATGCCAAAACATCACAATTGAACGTTTTATCACCATGGTTGGAGAGTTAAGATGAAAACACGGGTCAAAAATATTCACTTTACAGGCATTGGTGGCATTGGCATGAGCGGCATTGCCGAACTTTTACATAACCAACATTTTCAGGTGCAAGGCAGTGATGCTGCCGATAGCTCTAATGTACAACGCTTGCGTGATTTAGGTATATCCGTCGTCATTGGTCATAGTGCCGAAGCAATTAAAGGTGCGGATGTGGTGGTGGTCACATCCGCTGTCAATGATAAAAACCCTGAAATAGTAGCTGCCCATCAACAAGGGATTCCAGTGATTCCTAGAGCTGAAATGTTGGCCGAATTGATGCGGATGAAACAAGGTATTGCCATTGCAGGCAGTCATGGGAAAACAACCATTACATCGATGATTGCACATGGTATGGAAGTCGCAGGTTTAGATCCGACGTATGTCATTGGTGGATGTTTGATGGCATCTGGAAGCAATGCTCGTTTGGGTGCAAGCCCATGGCTTGTCGCAGAAGCCGATGAAAGTGATGGCTCTTTTCTACATTTATCTCCCATCATGACCGTGGTGAGCAATATTGACCCTGAACATTTGGATCATTATGGCGATTTTGAGCATTTAATGATGGCTTTTGAGCAATTTGTGAATCATACACCGTTTTATGGACGTGTTGTTTTGCATCACGAACACCCCAATGTCGCACGTTTACGCGATAAAATTCACAAACGTATCACCACCTATGGGCAAAGCCCTCAAGCTGATATTCACCTGCTGAACAGTCGTTCTGATGGTCATAGTCAACATATCAGCATTGGCTTTTATGGTGAGCAGGATGTGAAGCAAGTACATCTTCCCATGCCCGGTGTTCACAATGCTGAGAATGCTTTGGCTGCGATAGCGATTTTACGCGAGTTAAATATTACATGGGCAGATATTCAACAAGGTTTGGAAAGTTTTGCAGGGATTCAACGACGTTTTCAATGTGTTGATATGGGAAATGGTATTTTGGTGGATGATTATGCGCATCATCCGAAAGAATTACAGACCACATTGGAAGCTGCCAAAACATGTTGGACTGAGAGAAATATCACCGTTTTTTTTCAACCTCATCGATACTCTCGCACCCGCGATTTGATGGATGAGTTTATGGGATGTTTTGATTTATGCCATGCTTTGCATATTTTACCTATTTATGCGGCGAGTGAAGAAGCCATTGAAGGTGTAACATCCTATGCTTTGCAGCAAGGAATGTTGAAACGTGGTCATCGACACGTCAATCTATGTTCAGGCT
>JAUZQL010000011.1 GCA_030950975.1 Mariprofundaceae bacterium
ATTTGATCTACGGCAAGTGTTCCTTTTTTATTCTGGAATTTTACTGCAACGCGCCAAGGGTATGACCGAGTAGTGGATGTAAGCGGAACAATTTGCACAGTGCGTAAGCTTTGATTCATCTCATCGGGGGACACCAGCAAACAAGGGCTCACTTTGCGAATCTCAGAACCAATTGTGGGATCAAGTTTAATGAAATAAACCTCATATTGTTTGATTACCACTCCCAGCTCTCATCATCTTCCCATACATCATGAATCAACAGCTTGTCATCGCCCTGTTCATGACAACGCTTGGCGGCTTCTACCCAACCTTCACGCGCTTTTCTATGCACAGGTTTTAGTATAATCACATTGTTTTCCACACTTAGCTCAAGTGCATCATCAACTTGGCATTGATCAAGCACCTTTTTTGGGATGCGAATACCTTTAGAGTTACCAATTTTCACAACGCTTACTTGCATCACAAACCTCCTGATAAAGTAATTACATATGTAATTATGTTAAACTCTTCTAACATGTCAATTTCGCTTAAAGTAACCCGACTTGCTAAGGTATTGGGCAACATGTGAATTTCACCACTGGCAATCGCAATTCGGGTGGTGATCTCTTTATCAGACACATCCACCATGCGCCCACGTCCAGCCGTATCAAAATGGGTTAACTCATTCTTCATAGCAGAATTGAGACTTAATCACGCGTAAGCTGTGAAAATACTTGGTATCCCTATGGCTTTATGTAACTTTGGGATTCATAACTTTTGAACTTGGAGATTGTCTTATGGTGAAACATATTGTGATGTGGAAGCTTAAAAATAAAGCCGATTGTGCCATTATCCGAGATAAGTTAAATGGTTTGATGGGCAAAATACCGGGTTTATTAAAGATTGAAGTCGGCATTGATTTTAGTAACAATGATGCTGCCTTTCATATGGTTTTAGTGGCTGATTTGGAAAGCAAAGAAGCATTAGAGGCGTATCGCATTCACCCCGAGCATCAAGCTGTAATTCCCTTGGTACAAACAGCGGCGATTGATCGCGCAGTTGTAGATTACGAAATTTAACAATTTACCTGATAAAGCATGTGCGAGCTTCTTTATCTTGGGATAGGATACGCATCATTCATCAAAACATTAAATAAGCAGTATGATAGGTTCATAGAACATATTTAGGCTGTAAGGGAGTGTTCCTTTTGGGAAGAGCATACCAAAATAAAAAATTAGATATGGCTAAAACGGCGGGAGCTAAAACGAAAGTTTACTCCAAATACGGTCGTGAAATTTATGTTTGCGCAAAAAGTGGTGGTGTTGACCCTAATGGTAATTTATCACTTCGCCGTTTAATTGAAAAAGCCAAAAAAGACCAAGTACCTGCACATGTGATTAAAAATGCGTTGGATAAAGCAGAAGGTGGTGGTGGCGAAGATTTTACTCCAGCGCGTTATGAAGGTTTTGGCCCTAACAATTGCATGGTGATTGTTGATTGTTTGACAGACAATCATAACCGTACATTCAAAGATGTTCGTCAATGCTTCAATAAAAATGGCTCTAAATTGGCAGGACCAGGTGCTGTGGCACATATGTTTGATCATCAAGCTGTATTCGCCTTTAAAGGTGATGATGAAGATGTTGTTTTAGAAGCGTTGATGATGGCAGATGTTGATGTGAGCGATATTGAGTGTCTTGATGGCATGATCACCGTATTTGCGCCGCATACCGAATTTAACCATGTGAAAACTGCCTTAATCGAAGCTTTTCCTGATATTGTTTTTGCCATGGATGAAATTTCTTATGAACCACAAAATCTAACCGAATTAACAGGTGATGATGTGGTACTATTTGAAGCTTTATTGGAAGCACTGAATGACTGTGATGATGTACAAAAAGTGTATCACAGTGTTGATATTTAATTCAATCACACATAAGGATTTTATATGTTTCAAGGTACGATGACGGCGTTGGTGACGCCATTCAAAGAAAATAATGACCATCAATGGGTGGTCGATGAAGATGCATATTGCGCCCACTTGGATCGTCAGATGGAAGCGGGCATTGATGCGTTTATTCCTGCTGGAACGACAGGTGAAGCTGCCACACTAAGTTTTGATGAACATAAGCGTTTGATTGATATGACGGTTCAACATGTTCATGGACGTGTTCCTGTGATTGCAGGTACAGGCAGCAATAACACCGCCGAATCGATTGCATTGACCCAAGCTGCCAAATCCTTGGGCGCAGATGCAGCCTTATTGATTTCACCTTATTACAATAAACCCATGCAAGAAGGTATTTATCAACATTATAAAGCGGTGGCAGATGCGGTTCATTTACCACAAATTTTATACAATGTTCCAGGGCGCACGCATTCCAATATTGAGCCTGAAACCACCGCACGTTTGGCAAAACATCCGCATATTGTAGGTATCAAAGATGCCACATCCGATTTGGCATATTTAACACGCACGATGATGCAATGCCCTGATAACTTTGAATTTTATTCGGGTGATGATGCCACCACACTTCCTTTTTTGTTTTTAGGCGGTTCAGCTGTGATTTCTGTGGTTTCCAATGTTGCACCAAAAACCATGAAAAAATTAACCACATCCATGCAAGTAAACGATTTTACGGCCGCTAAGAAAGCGCATTTTTCATTGCAAGATTTAAGTGATGCGATGTTTATGCAAAGCAACCCTATTCCTGTGAAAGCTGCGTGTGCGCTGTTGGGCTGGATGAATGGCACTTTACGTTTACCACTCACCTCACTTCATGCGGATGATACCAAACGTCTTGCAGCTACCATGCGAGCCTTTCAATCCACTGAGGAAAAACTCGTACTCGCTTAACTCATCACCATGATTTTTGCTGTAAAGAATGTACCTTTTCATCGCCGTTTGATTTTTTCATTGCGGCGATTGGTGCATTCTTTTGCTTATTTTTTAGCCAGTGTCGTTGCGCTTTGGTTGTTTTTGGCGGTTTTGATGTTGGCAGAATCGGCTGTTTATGCGATGACAGGCGTGTCTGTTTCGATGTGGGCGATGGTCATCGCTGCGCTTGCAGCCGCTTGGTTTTTTTTACCTGTTGTGCAGTTTTTACAACACCTAATGGATCGCCTCTTGTTTCGTCAGCAATTGGATACCTTGCATGCGATTCAAGCCTTAGGCGTGAGTGATTTGGCATCCTTACCTCAAGAACATGTGGAAATGGCATTATTGGAACGTATTGCCACGATTTGCCATCGTTCAAACGTCGTTTTAGATGAACGTAATGATGATGGAACAGGGCGGCTTTTTTGTTATCCGAAAGGCTCGCCTGTTCCACCCTTACATGGTCAAAGCAGTTCTTTTTATGAATTAATTTTACCCATTCAATGGCAACAAGGTATGGCATGGTTACATCTTGGTTCACGCACGGATGGATGGCCAACCGATCAAGATGAGCGAAGAAGCTTGAAAAGTTTGGCGAATTTTGCTGCCATAAGCTTGGAGCATGCAAGACTTTCACATCAACAGTCCCAACAGGTTCGTTTGGATTCAATCAGTCGTGTGACAGGGCAACTTCATTCCCACGATATTAAAAATCGTCTGCATGATTTGGCATTCTTAGCCCATCATATGGAATCAGGGAAGCTGGAAGAAGATGAGTTGAAAGTCTTGGTCGGCTCGATTCGTAAAGTCGTTGGTCGCATGGAGACGGTGATGTTGCGCATGGCAGATCCCAATGCTCCGATTCACCCCAAGTTTCAACCATGTGATTTGACAGCCCTTTTAAAACAGCAAATAGATGAACGGTTATGGCCAGAGTTAATTCATCTTGATTGTGATTTACCCCCGTTGCCAGCCATTAAAGGGGATGCTGTATTGTTGCAGGGTGTCTTTGAAAATCTGTTTGATAATGCTACACAAGCCATGAACAAACAGGGTTTCTTACACATTCGAGCCCAACAAGATGAAAAAAATATCATGCTTTCGGTGCGTGATGAAGGCAATGGTATGAGTGATGACTTTATCAAAAAACGCTTGTTTCGCTTATTTTCAACCAGCAAAGAAGATGGACTCGGTATTGGTTTATATTTAAGTCAGCGGATTATTGAAGCGCATAATGGTCAACTTTTTGCCAGTAGTGAGGGAATCGGTAAAGGTTCCACGTTTTGGGTTGTTTTACCCTGTTTTGAGTATCAAGAACACGAGGTCAGTCTACCATGAAGATGCAAAGTATTTTAGTCATTGATGACAATGATATTAACCGTTTGAATCTAAAATTGTTGCTAAAAAATGATTATCAAGTGTTGGAAGCAGGTGATCCCAGTCTCGCAGAAGATTGCCTCGCTAAACATCGTGTGGATTTAGTGATTCTTGATTTAGCCTTGCCACCTGAACCTGATAATCCTGAAATTGGTTTGGCATATCTTTGTCAGCTCAAACAAGAAAATCCAGATACACCTGTGGTAGTGATTACAGGGCATGATCAACATGAATTAGCCTTGCGTGCTCAAGCCGATGGTGCCTTGGGTTTTTTTGGTAAACCCTTCAATCCTGATGATGTCAAAGTGACGGTTGATCAAGCCATGCAAGCCCGTCAACAGGCTTTGCGTGAAGCACAGCTTCAACATGCTTTGGATGCACGTATGGGACATCATATTTTGGGTGAAACCCCTGAAATTCGCCAATTATGCAACTTGATTGCTCAAGTCGCGCCAACACCTTCAAGTGTGTTGATTCGTGGTGAGACAGGTGTCGGAAAAGAATTGGTCGCCCGTTGTTTACATGAACAAAGTCAGCGTTCGAAATGCCCCTTTATTGCCATTAACTGTGCTGCGATGAGTGTGGAACACCTTGAATCCGAATTGTTTGGGCATGAAAAATTTGCTTTTTCAGGTGCTGGTGAACGTAAACTAGGCTGGTTTGAACGTGCCAATGGCGGCACCTTGTTTTTGGATGAAGTAGCAGGTATGCCATTATCAGTGCAAGCCAAGTTGCTACGTGTGTTGGAACATGGTGAATTTTCACGGCTTGGTGGGGATTCCATGATTACATCGGACGTGCGTTTGATTTGTTCGAGTAAAATGGACTTGGAAAGCTTGATTCAACAAGGTGATTTCCGTGATGATCTTTATTATCGCATTCATGTGGTGGAAATAAATGTACCTTCTTTAAGTGATCATATCGATGATTTACCGCTACTGGTGGATCATATTTTATTACAAAAATCTGCCTTATGTGGTAAAAATATTGAATCCGTCAGTGAGCATGTCTTACAACAAATGCGTGACTATTCTTGGCCAGGTAATGTGAGAGAATTGGAAAATGTGATTGAACGTGCCGTTGTGCTGTGTACCTCAAACAGCATTGAAGAATTACCCTCATTGCTCAATGCGAATTTGCTTCAAGCCTCGGTCGATCCTTTTGACGCTTGGTTACAAAGTTTGCCTGAAGAAAAGATTCGAGCCGAAAAAGAACTGGCTAATTTTGAACGCCGTTTATTATTAACCGCCCTTCAACGCCATCAAAACATCAAAACCAAAGCAGGGCGATGGTTGGGTTTTGGGGATCGTGCCAAAGATAAAATGCGTTATTTGTGCGATAAATACAATATTGAAATTCATGAAGATTCATGAGGACTTTTTGCTGTCTTTTAGCATTCTTTTTAAGCTTTACGGTTCATGCGGAAGAACAAAAAGACTATCTTTATTTTCGTGATGTCAACGTTGCCCCCTATCAAAATTTGCGTGAATTTTTTGATATGCCTGATCGTTCGGGTCATTATCAAGTGACCTTAGTGTCCGATTCTATTGGCCCTCTAACCTTTGATGTACGCCGTGTGAAAGGTGAAAAAGAAACGCCCTTACTAAAAACACGCAGCTATGCTATAGGTGATCATGAATTTCATGCAGTCTTTAAAAACCAGGCAGGTAACGATGATTTACTGGTTGAAATTGCCAACTCCAATCCTGTGTTTCGTGCAAAAGTTTCTGTGATTGTGGTGGAGCTTCCAGACGAAAATTAAATGTCTGATGTTATGCACAGTTCATGCTATTAAGCTTCTACTCTGAGCGATGGCGCCGAATGGAATATCAAGGCATGGCTAAAGCCGTACTCCCAAAATATAATGATTTTAAGCATCAGATGACGCATTTTTCATCAAAATCCATAACATCAGTGACTATAACGCTCATTTTTAGCTCGCCTTAATAAAATTAAACACGCACCACCTCGACTTTTTGGGCAGGGAATCACAGCCAGAACATAGCCTGATAAAGCACTACATCGTAAGGCATCATACACCGCGTGTTTCATCACAGAGCGACCATCGGGTGAGTGCAAACCACGCCCATGAATCACCCGCAACACACGCTGTTTATGAGCAATCATATCATGACACGCTTCTTCCAAGTTGATTAAGCCATCATCACGCGTCATACCATGTAAATCAATACAGCGATCCACAGCAGGGCGACCCATCCCTAGTTTCTTCAACACATCATCCGCAATACCATTGCTTCGCAGAATCCAATCGCCATCCTCTTGGGGGCTGGACATATGTTTCATCTGCCTGTTCTTTTTGGGTGTCTGAATCGACAACTCATAGACTTTGGGTGCAGGCGGCGTGGCGTTTATTTTGAGTGAGTCATCTGTTTTTTGTGGGCGCACACCTTTCATGGCCTGTGCAAATAAATCCTCATCCGAATCACCCATGCTTTAAGCCTCGTGTTTTTGTGGGCGCATCAATAATTGTTGCACCGCTTCTTGGGCGGATAATTGACCTGAAAGCAAGCCTTGAACCGATTCGGTAATCGGCATATCAATGTTCATTTTCTTGGATAAACGACAGGCTGCCAAGGCTGAACGCTCACCTTCCACAACTTGTCCAACATGGGCGCGAGCTTGCGCAACATCCATGCCCGATGCCAGAGCTTGCCCCATTTTTCGATTGCGTGATAAATCACCCGTGCAGGTTAAGACCAAATCCCCTAAACCTGATAAACCATTCAGCGTTTCAGATTTTCCACCACATGCGACAGCTAAGCGTGTTATTTCGACGATACCACGCGTAATTAAAGCGGCAGCCGTGTTATGCCCCAAACCCAAGCCTTCGGCGACCCCCGAAGCAATAGCAATGATGTTTTTCAAGGCTCCGCCCATCGCCACACCCACCATGTCATCACTGGTGTAAATACGAAATGCTGGGTCATCAAAAAAAGATGCGGCATGTTGGGCAAGGGCATGATTGCTTGCAGCCATGGTAATCGCTGTAGGCATACCTTGCGCCACTTCTACGGCAAAAGATGGCCCTGATAACAAGGCACTAAAATCTTTTCCCACATGCTTGAGCATGACTTCATCCATGCGTTCAAGTGTATCAGGGTTAAGCCCTTTACAGGCAGCAATCACAGGTTTTTGAATGCCTGATAACTGGGGTAAAATATCGGCACACACGGCACAAGGCAATGCCAAAACAAGGGCTTGTGCGGATGCAATCGATGGTTCAATCGCGTGTGTCACAGTCAATGAATCAGGAAAACGGCGTTGGGGTAAATAGTGTGTATTTTCACGCATTTGTTGCATCGTTTCAGCGCACGCTTGATCGCGTGTTATCAATGTTACAGCTCGCCCTTTTGTGGCAAGTGACATCGCCAATGCTGTTCCCCAAGAGCCTGCGCCCCAAACTGTGACTGATTTCATCGTGTCTGTTTCCTTGTCATTAAACTTAAGCCTAGCCATCCGATCATGCCCAAACTTGCACATAAAATGGCGATCATATCACCCCATTGTTGATACAAAGTTTTCACCTTAGCCAGTTGATAGTCTCCTATCAATGTACTCGTTTGCCACCAATCGGTGCTTTTGGTAACACGTCCATCGGGTGCAATAATCGCTGTGATACCTGTATTGGCAGCGCGTAACACATAACGACCTTCTTCCACCGCACGTACACGAGAAGCTTGGAAATGTTGCCAAGCGGCTGGACTTTTTCCATACCAAGCATCGTTAGTCACTACA
>JAUZQL010000110.1 GCA_030950975.1 Mariprofundaceae bacterium
AAGGATTGATAAGGATGGTGTAATAACACATCTCGTTCTCGAATCATTGCAAAAATATGCCCATAACCCTGCTGAAAGCTTGGATGTATACCCACGTCGTAATTTGGAAATTTTAAATCAGGACGTTCTAATTGATCACATATAGGTGATAGGCGATAAAGATTCACAGGACCTGCCACACGATATAAATCGTGTGGTTGTAACTGGAATTGTTGAAGTAAAAAGTCAGATAGCTCATGAGGGCAACGGGTGGATACTTCCAAACGTACGACTTGAGCAAATCGGCGCTCCAGTAACTCACCACTGATCGCTTTTTTCAAGTCACCAAGTTCTTCATCCACATCCATTTCACTATTGCGAGTAATACGAAACTGATGACATGCCATCGCTTTCATACCTGGGAATAAATCACCAACATGAGCATGGATGATGGATGATAAAAACACATAACAATCTTTGGAGCTGGCAATATCATCAGGTAAGCGAACGATGCGAGATAATGAACGTGGCGCTTGCACAATAGCATGTGTGGATTCGCGTCCAAAAGCATCCTTACCATCCAATTCAACGATAAAGTTAAGAATCTTATTTAATAAACGCGGAAAAGGATGGGCAGGATCAAGACCGATGGGCGTGAGAACAGGTAAAAGTTCGTGTTTGAAAAAATGATGAATCCATTGTTGTTGTTCTTCTGTCCATTCATGACGATGTAAAAAAGTAATGCCTTCATTGCGCATATTCGGTAATAAATCATCATTCAAAAGTTTGTATTGTTGTTCAATAAGGGTGCTTACATGTTGGTGAATACTATGTAGAACTTCGCTGGGTGACATGCCATCAGCCCCAGTATTCATGGAACCAAGTGCTAATCTTTGTTTCTGAATCGCCACACGAACTTCAAAATATTCATCCATATTGGATGTGCAAATACACAAAAAACGTAAGCGCTCTAACAGGGGAATACTTTGATCACATGCCATTTCAAAGACACGCCGATTAAATTCAAGCATGCTTAAATCACGGTTAATATATAATTCGGGAGCGTCAAGTGAAGTAGAATGTGGCAAGGCAACCTCTTGTAGATATGGTGAAAAATCGAAGAATAACAAGTTGACATGACAAGTGCATGTCAAATATATGTTATGTACGCCTGCATGATACGTTTTTTCTTTGCATAGGATGCTTGAAAAAATATTGACTGATTGGGTTGGTGTATTCATTCAAGCTGGATGAAAATCTTATCGCTGATACTTGTCAGTCAAACATTGCCCCCTAGAATCATGGGCTTTGATTCCAATATGTGAGGAAGATGGTATTATAATGAATGTAAAGCGGTCAGAATTTAGAAATAAAATTCATTTGGTACTGGCATTGCTTGGTGTGATACCTTATCTGCTCACGGCGTATATTTTCATGCAAGCACACATGAGTATGACCGAAGGTATCATGTTTATGGCCGCCATGATTCTTGTCTTTCATCTTGCTGGTTTTCAAATTTTACGCACGTTCTCAGATGATCTTCTTGATCTTGTTAAAAGCAGCACCTTTACCAAACAAGGCAAGCAGCGTTATAAAGCATTGCCAGTGTATCAACAGAACACCTCTGAAGTGGTGGCGATTCGAACCAATTTTAACACCCTGCTTTTAAAGCTGGATGAAACGCAGCAAAAATTTGATTCTGTAACCATTGAAATCTTGCGTGAATCCCGTAAATTGTTTATCGAACATGAGCGTTGTTTGTCTGAATTAAAACCTTATGTTGATCCCAAAATTTTCAAACGAATTATCGATAATGTTGAAAGCCATGCACTTGGATTACACTGTGAACATCGCCGTGTTGCCGTATTATTTCTTGATATATGCTCGTTTACAAAGTTGTCGGAAAATTTACCACCCGAACAGGTGGGAATTATGCTGAATGAATTTTTTACCGTTGCTGTGCAAGTTATTTATCGCCACAACGGTGTGGTTGATAAGTTTATTGGCGATGCTGTGATGGCTGTTTTTGGATTAACAACACCGCTTTACAAGGTTTCTGTGGATGCTGTCAATGCAGCTTTGGATTTACAAGCCGCCAGTCAAGATTTAATGAAAAAATGGACTCAAGAAGGTCGTATCACCTTCAAGGTTCGTGTTGGTATCAATACAGGTGAAGTGATTGCAGGAAATATTGGTTCCCAAGATAGAATGGACTATACGGTGATTGGCGATGCTGTGAATGTTGCCTCCCGCATGGTTGATCAAGCCGCTGCCGATGAAGTGGTGATTAGCGGTATTACGTACACCAATAGTAAGCAGTATTTTGACATGATGTTCAAAGGTTCAGCCCATGTTAAAAATCGTGATGCCCCTATTGATTGTTATACGGTTCTTGAGAAAAGAAAGGAAGCCTTTCAATAATTTCATTTAGCTATCTTTATCATAGAGTCCCCCGATATGTCTTCTATTGATTCCACCCCAACCATGCTCTGCCCTTGCGGTACAAAAAAATTATTTAGGGATTGCTGTCAACCCGTCATTGAAAACGATAGTGCGACTACAGCCGAAATATTGATGCGCTCTCGATATAGTGCTTTTGTGATACAAGATGCCAGTTATTTATTGAATACATGGCATGAAAGTACACGTCCTAAAGATTTTCAACTGGGTTCATCACGTTGGTTGGGTTTATCCATTATAAAGTCATCTTATAATCAAGTGCGTTTTGAAGCCGCTTTTTATACTGGATCTAAAGGCATGATATTGAAAGAAAACAGTCGTTTTGTGTATGAGAATGAGCATTGGCGTTATGTCGATGGTGATTGCAAAGTCGAAACCATTGGACGCAATGCCGTGTGTTTTTGTGGTAGCGGACGTAAATTCAAACAATGTTGCAAACCCAATACGGACACTGTTTGATTTGAATCAGCCAACGATGAATGAGCTGGCGGCATTGATTCGTCAACATGCAAAAGAACATGGTTTTGATGCCTGTTATTTTTCACGTCCCATCATAAAAAATCAAGATAAAGAAGCACTCAATCACTGGCTTGAGCATGACTATCAAGCCGATATGACATGGATGGCGGAAGAAACGCGTCTTGAACGTCGAAAAGACCCCAAAAGTATGTTGGATGGTGTGCAGACAGTGATTTGCCTTGCCATGCGTCATACGCCACCCGCGTATGATTTGGAAACGGCGCAAGCATCGAAAGAGCAAGGCATCATTGCCTCGTATGCTTATGGTTTAGATTACCATGATGTGATGAAAAAACGACTCAAAGCCTTGGCACATGATTTGGATGACCTGTTAGGCAAACATGCACAGCGTGTTTATGTGGATACGGCTCCCGTGTTGGAACACGCACTCGCAGCATCGGCAGGTTTGGGTTGGCAAGGTAAACACAGCTTGACGATTCACCGAGAGCATGGTTCTTATCTGATGTTGGGCGAAATCTTTACCACGGCATATATTGAAGAAAATCAAGCGGCGAGCCAACATTGTGGAAGTTGTACTGCCTGTTTGGATGTGTGTCCCACAAGAGCCATTGTTGCGCCTTATGTGGTGGATGCCAATCTCTGTATTTCTTATTTAACCATTGAATACAAAGGCGTGATTCCACGTCATTTACGCACCATGATGGGCAATCATATTTATGGTTGTGATGATTGTCAGATGGTCTGCCCGTGGAATCGAAAAATAACCCCTGTGGATGATTTATTGATGGCAAATCAAACCCATATTCGCCCCATGTTATCCACCTTATTACTATTCAATGACGATGACTTTCGCCAGCATTTCCGTAAATCACCAGTGAAACGTACAGGGCGGGTGGCATTGTTAAGAAATGTGTGTGTCGCTATGGGTAATTCGGGTTGCCCTGATTTTATTCCCTCACTTCTTCAAGCAAGTAAGGCAGACGAAAGCTTGATTCGTATCCATGCGATATGGGCGTTATCGCAGCTTATCAACGAGCCTGCCCATGTGTTGCAGCAGTTAAACGATTTGGAAAAAGACGAAAGCGATGATGATGTCTTGCAAGAAATTGCCCAATGTCGGCAAGAGGCGATAGCTTCCGCCGCATGAATTTAGGACAAGCCATTATCTTGCGTATCTTACAAGCCATTCCAACCTTATTGGGTGTGGTTACTTTGGTGTTTTTCCTGCTTCACTTGGTACCAGGCGACCCCGTTGATGCACTATTAGGAGAAACGGCTTTGGCAGCGGATCGAGAAGCCATGCGCCATGCTTTGCATTTGGATGTACCGCTCATGCAGCAATATTTCAGTTATTTACAAGGTTTACTGTCAGGCAACTGGGGGCAAAGCATTATTGATCATCGTGATGTGTGGTTACGCATGATGGAGCGTTTACCTGCGACCATCGAACTGGCGGCTGCAAGCTTATTATTGGCCATTATCTTGGCATTGCCCTTGGGCTATTGGGCGGCACGTTATGCAGGGAAGATTCAAGATACTGCATCGATGACGTTTTCACTATTGGGTGTATCAATTCCTAATTTCTGGCTGGGCCCAATGCTCATGTTATTGTTTTCGATTGAATTGGCTTGGTTACCTGTATCGGGTATGGAGCAAGCAGGCAGCCTTGTGTTACCCACTGTAACCTTAGGGACTGCTTTGGCAGCCATGTTATCTCGCATGGCACGTTCCAGTTGGTTGGAAGCCATGAGTATGGATGCGATTCGGACAGCCCGCGCCTTTGGTATTGCTGAAAGGTGGATTTGGTGGCGACATGCTGCACGCATCGCAGCGATACCTGTGATGACCATGTTTGCCTTGCAATTGGGCGCAGTGCTTGGCGGTGCGGTGATTACAGAAACCGTATTCGATTGGCCTGGCTTAGGCATGTTGACCATTGAGGCGATTCAACGGCGTGATTATCCTTTGGTACAAGCTTGTGTGTTGTTGATTGCGCTATTTTATGTGTTGGCAAACTTATTGGCGGATGTATTGGGATTATTGTTGGATGCAAGGCAACGTCATGTCTAAACGTGTGATTTACTTGCTTGTATGCTGTTTTTCCTTGCCTTTATTGGTGTTGTTATTGAGTGCTTGGATGAATTTGGATGGACATCGTGTGGATTTAGACAACGTGCTTTCAGGCATGAGTGCAACGCATTTATTGGGCTGTGATGCCTTAGGGCGTGATGTCTTGGCACGATTGGCTGAAGGACTTCGACTCTCGCTATTTGTCGGGGTGGTTGTGGTATCTTTGGGCGCATGTTTTGGCATTACATTGGGCATCTTATCGGCTTGGTATGGCGGTTGGGTTGATATATGTCTGATGCGTATGGCGGACGTATTGCTTTCCTTTCCTGGTATTTTATTGGCGATTGCCTTGGCTGCGATGCTTGGATCAGGGGTGGATAATCTTATTTTGGCATTGGTGGTGGTGGGATGGGTTGGCTTTGCACGTCTAAGCCGTGTGCAGGTGTTATCTTTGAAACATGCCTCTTTTGTTGAAGCCGCACGTGTCAATGGCATGCCTTTACCTTATATCATGATCAGACATTTATTGCCCAATATTGCTGCGCCGTTATTGGTGGAAGCGAGCTTTGGTTTGGCTGCGGTGATGATTGCTGAAGCAGGTTTATCCTTTTTAGGCATTGGTGTGCAACCGCCCAATGCCTCATTGGGCACCATGATTAAAGAAGGCACGTCATTGATGTTGGTGCAACCTAGTTTGGTTATTTTTCCCGGTTTGATGTTGTTTTTGATTGTGATGGCGGTGAACTTATTGGGCGATGCCTTGCGTGACCATTTGGATGTCAAACACACCTAAAAAACGTATAATATTTAATCCGATGAAAAGACAGTCCCAACCCCTTCATCTGTAAACATTTCCAATAAGACTGCATGCGGCACACGACCATCAATAATATGTGCACCTTGCACGCCACTTTCAGCCGCATCCAAGCAGCAATTCACTTTAGGAATCATGCCGCCAGCGATGGTACCATTGGCAATCCAATCACGAGCTTTTTGCGCTGTAAAGCTCGAACATAATTGTTTATTGTTATCCAATACACCTGCAACATCCGTTAAAAGAATAAGTTTCTCTGCCTTCAAGGCTTGGGCAATTGCCCCAGCCACCAAGTCAGCATTGATATTATAACTTTGACCAGCATCTTTATGGTATCCCACAGGTGCAATCACAGGAATAAAACGATCTTTCTCCAACAGTGTTAAAATATCCGTGTGAATCGTATGCACCTGTCCGACATGTCCTAAATCAATAATTTCAGGCACGTCTAATTCAGGTGAGTTTTTTTCAAGTTGCAATTTTCGTGCGCAAATAAGCCCGCCATCTTTACCCGATAAACCGACAGCCTTCCCACCAGCCCGATTGATATTGGCAACGATTTCTTTATTAACACGACCTGCTAACACCATTTCAACCACATCCATCGTTTCACTATCGGTCACACGCATACCATCAATAAACTTGGCTTCTTTACCAATCTTTGCCAACAACTGCCCGATTTGAGGACCACCACCATGCACAATGACGGGGTTGATACCGACTTGCTTCAGTATAGTGATGTCCATGGCAAAACTAGCCTTTAGACTTTCTTCAACCATGGCGTTTCCACCATATTTAATGACGATTGTTTGTCCTGCAAAGCGTTGTAAATAAGGCAGTGCCTCAATCAGGGTGTTGGCACGCATATTGGCATG
>JAUZQL010000111.1 GCA_030950975.1 Mariprofundaceae bacterium
GCACGGCTTACTTTTTCAATGGTAACATGAATCACACGGCGTAAATCCTTCACCGCTTTAAGATTCTCATCATCTGTTACAGGGCTATCCAATCGTTCAAGCAAACGCCATACACGGTTCAAGAAACGATGCGCTCCATCCACACCATTTTCTTCCCATTCCAAATCTTTTTCTGGTGGCGCTGCAAACAAGGTAAATAAACGTGCTGTATCACAACCATATTTTTCAATAATGGCATTCGGGTCTACGGTATTTCCTTTGGATTTCGACATTTTACTGCCATCTAAGAGAACCATGCCTTGCGTTAATAAGTTTTTGAAGGGTTCAGACCCGACTTTATCACCATCAAATAAACCCACATCACGCATCAATTTATGATAAAAACGAGCGTATAAAAGATGCAATACTGCATGTTCCACACCGCCAATATATTGATCAACTGGTCCCCAACGTTGCATATCCGCCGCATCCACCATGGCTGTATCACAACGTGCGGACATATAACGATTCATATACCAAGAGGATTCCATAAAGGTATCAAAGGTATCCACTTCACGCTTCGCTGCTTTACCACATTGAGGACAATCCACATTGAGAAATGCTTCACATTCTGCCAAAGGCGATGAGCCACCAGTGGGTTGTAAATCTTCAGGTAGAATTACGGGTAATTGGTCATCTGGCACAGGCACTGCGCCACAATCATCGCAATGAATCACAGGAATCGGTGTTCCCCAATAACGTTGACGAGAAAGCAACCAATCTCTCAAACGGTATTGAATTTTTTCTTTACCTTTTCCATGTGCTTCTAACCATTGGGTTATGGTTCTTTGAGCTTGAATGGAATCTAAACCATCAAACTCACCCGAGTTCACCAACACGCCCGCATCAGTCAATGCCGCTTCATCAACATTGGCTGTTGCTTCAGCATTGTTAATCACTTGCTTGATATTCAAACCATATTTTTTTGCAAAATCATAATCACGCTGATCATGGGCAGGTACACTCATCACCGCCCCCGTGCCATACCCCATCAACACAAAGTTTGCCACCCAGACTGGCAGCAACTCGCCAGATACAGGGTGAATGGCGTTGATTCCCAAAGCCATACCTTTCTTTTCCATCGTGGCGACATCGGCTTCTTTGGTTGAAATCGTCGCACATTCTTTCAAAAACGCTGCCAATTCGGGATTGTTTCCAGCCGCTTTGAGTGCCAAAGGATGAGCCGCTGCCACTGCCATATAGGTCACACCCATCAAAGTATCAGGGCGAGTGGTAAAAATATCCAATACTTCATCCGAGTCTTCAACTTGAAATGAAACTTCCGCACCGCTTGATTTACCAATCCAATTGCGTTGCATGCCGACCACTTTTTCAGGCCAACCATCCAGTTGATCCAAATCATTCAATAATTCTTCAGCATAATCCGTGATTTTGATGAACCACTGTTTCAAATTCTTTTTTATCACAGGTGTATCGCAACGCCAGCACACGCCATCAACGACTTGCTCATTGGCAAGCACGGTATGGCAAGGTTCGCACCAATTCACTTCAGCTTCTTTTTGGTATGCCAAGCCTTTTTCCATCAGCTTGGTGAACATCCATTGTTCCCAGCGATAATAGTCAGGTTTACAGGTGGCAATTTCACGCGACCAATCATACGACAATCCCAGTCGTTTTAATTGTATGCGCATTTGATCAATATTCGCATACGTCCATTCAGCAGGTGGACGTTTGTGCTTAATCGCTGCATTTTCAGCGGGTAGACCAAAGGCATCCCAGCCAATCGGGTGCAAGACATTAAATCCTTGCATACGTTTGTAACGTGCCACCGCATCACCCAAACAATAGTTGCGCACATGCCCCATGTGTAAATTGCCCGATGGGTAAGGGAACATTTCAAGGCAATAATAGGTTTCACGTTGATCTTCAGGATCATTGCATGTCGCATCAATATTCAATGTTTCCCATGTTTTCTGCCATTTTTTCTCAATGGACTGCGCATCATAATGGAAGGCTTGCGTCTGTTTGGATGAATTCACTAAACTATCTCCTGAAATTTTCAATTGCGCGTAAAGCTTGCTGAT
Organism: Mariprofundaceae bacterium; assembly: GCA_030950975.1. Lineage (GTDB taxonomy): Bacteria > Pseudomonadota > Zetaproteobacteria > Mariprofundales > Mariprofundaceae. The sequence goes on from JAUZQL010000111.1 coordinate 2,085, forward strand.
TTAGCACAGAAAATCCATGTTCAAACATGGGGGTTAGGGTTGAATTATCTATTTCTCCAGCCCTAAGCTTGGGTAAGCACAGTTGTTGAATGAACGAGTCTGTAACGTTTCTAAGCATCTTTTATAATGCGTTTCTTGAGTCTTTTAACGCCATGTCTTGTGCTATTGACGTAAAAACAGATACTCGCCTGCTCTAAAAAATGTATTGCGAGGTTTGTTTATGTCTATTGAAGTCACCACAATGTCAGCTACAGAAGTTTCCTTAACCGAAGCTGCGGCAACAAAAATTCAGAGTCTATTAATACAAGAAGACAATAAAGATTTGCATTTGCGTGTATTTGTTTCTGGTGGTGGTTGTTCAGGCTTTGAATATGGCTTTACCTTTGATGATGATATTAAAGATAATGATACTGTCGTTGAAAATTACGGCGTAAAATTATTGGTCGATCAAATGAGCATGGGTATGCTTAAAGGCGCTGAAATCGACTATAAAACATCCCTGCAAGGTGAATCGTTTGTGATTAAAAATCCCAATGCCGCTTCAACATGTGGTTGTGGTAAATCATTTACACCTGCCGATAGCGGTCAAGGTTGTGGTCACGTCGACTATTAAAAACACCTATTAAAAGCGTTTATAATGACAGCATTAACTATAAAAGACTTAAATAAGGTCTATGAAAATGGTAAGCAAGCCCTTCAAAACGTTTCCTTAACCGTTCCCAAAGGTGTTTTTTTTGCTTTGCTTGGTCCGAATGGAGCAGGTAAATCCACATTAATTAATATTTTAGCGGATACGGTGCGTGCTTCATCGGGTTCAGTTTCCTTGCTTGGTCATGATTTATTGACGGAGCGTGCTTGGGGTAAACGTCATTTGGGGGTCGTTCCACAAGAAATTGCATTTGATCCCTTTTTCTCACCACGTGAGATTTTGCATTTTACACGTGGTATGTATGGACAAAAGCGTGATGAAGCTTGGGTCAATGATTTGTTAGAACATCTTGAATTGTCAGAACATGCCAATAAAATTACCCGCCAACTTTCAGGTGGTATGAAACGCCGATTATTGGTGGCACAGGCTTTGGTTCATCGCCCGAAAGTGGTCATCTTGGATGAACCTACTGCAGGTGTAGATGTCGAACTGCGCAAGCGATTATGGGATTTTATTCGTGAATTGAATGCTCAAGGTACAACGGTTTTGTTGACCACTCATTATTTAGAAGAAGCGCAAGAATTGTGTGATCACATTGCCATTATCAATCAAGGTCAAGTGATTGCTGCACAATCCATGCAATCTTTATTGGGCGATGTGGCATCTTCAAGTTTATGTTGTCGATATGAGCAGCCTGTGAAGCTTTTAGAATCACAGAAACAAGCCTTGCAAGCGTTTGCGCCACGCGTATGTGATGGTGTGTTATGTTTGAATTTACAACATCAAGAGGGTCAGTCTAATTTTGATGCTGCCTATCAAGCCGCACGTCAGGCTTTGGGTGTGCCTTTGGATACGTATATTCGCCAAGAAAATTTAGAAGATGTTTTTCTTCGTTTGACCCACAAGGATACACGATGAGCAGCATGAATATATTGGGTACATGGACACTTTTTCAACGTGAAACAAAACGTTTTATGCGGGTCAAAATGCAAACCATTGTCGCGCCTGCTTTAACGGCTGTATTGTATTTAATTGTATTTCACTATGCGATGGGTGAGCGGCAAGTCCCCGGATTGGATGTCGATTATTTTACCTTCTTAATTCCGGGTTTAATGATGATGGCGATGTTACAAAATGCGTTTGCCAACACATCAAGTTCCATGATTATGGGTAAAATCATGAATACGCATGTGTTTTTGATGATGGCACCCATTTCACCGACGGAAGCCTTGATTGCATTTTTATCAGCATCGGTATTGCGTGCTTTTGTGGTGGGTAGTGTGTTGTTATTGGTGCTTTTACCGTTTTCAGATTTACAGATTACTCATGTTTGGATGATTTTATTTTATGGCGTGTGTGGAAGCTTATTCATGGGTTCATTGGGATTGATTGCAGGTATGTGGTCGAAAACATTTGATGATATGTCGATGGTGACCAATTTTGTAATTATGCCGCTGACGTTTTTGTCGGGTGTGTTTTATTCCGTGCAGCAACTGCCACCACTTTGGCAATCATTGAATGAATGGAACCCTTTCTTTTATTTGATTGATGGTTTTCGTCAGGGCTTTATTGCCACAGGTGATAGTGATCCTGTCCATGCCATTGCTATGGTATTGGTGCTAACCGTATCTTTGGTGATGCTGGCTTGGTATTTATGGAGAACAGGTTGGAAATTGAAGGATTAGGGCGTTAAAAACAGATATGGCAAAGCAATCCAAAAGCAAAAAAGATCGAAAAACATCGGCATGGTATTATCGACATGTCAATGATGCGCATGTCAAACAAGCGAAACGTGAAGGCAAACGCTCACGTGCTGCATTCAAACTTATCGAAGTCTTGGATAAACACGGCTTGAACATCAAAAAAGGTTCAGTCGTAGTGGATTTGGGCTGCGCACCTGGTTCTTGGAGTGAAGAACTGGTGCGTTATGTGGGCAAAGATGGGCTTGTCATTGGCATTGATTTATTGCCATTGAAAAGCATTGAAGGTGTCACCTTAATTCAAGCAGACTTTGATTCACCTGAAGGGCAGCAAGCCTTACAAGATGCTTTGGGCGGTCGAACCGTCGATGTGGTGGTTTCAGATATGGCACCTGAAATGAGTGGTAATAAATTGGTCGATCAAATGCGTATGATTGGCTTGAATGAAATGACCTTGCACTTTGCATCACAATACTTGCGTCAAGGTGGTCACGTTTTGATGAAAACCTTTATGGGAACAGGTTATGAAGCATTTCGTCAACAGTTGGGGCAAGAGTTTCAAAAAATTAAAAACATCAAACCCGCAGCGAGCCGTAAAACATCCGCAGAATTTTTCTTGTTGGGTCAGGCTTTTCGTGGGCATCGTGAATAAATAAACATCGTTCGGAGAAAAACATGAGCATTGAAGATCAAATAGCAGGTTTTCGTACACGCGCAGAAGATTACGGCAAGCGTTTGGATGCGTTGCGGAGGTCGCTTTGACATTGATAACAAGAAAGAAGAGTTGATTGAACTTGCCGCACGCATTGAAGATCCAACCTTATGGAATGATCCAGCAAAAGCACAAGCTATCATGCAGCAAAAGGCAAGGCTTGAGCAAGCCATAAAAAAACATACGGATGCATCCTCAAATTTGGAAGAATCCACAATGTTTTTTGAAATGGGCATGGAAGAAGGTGATCAAGATTCTCAGATGGAAGCAGTAGCATTGTTAAATACTGTGCAAGCTGTGATTGAGAATTTGGAATTGGCACAAATGCTGGGTGGCGAAACCGATATGGAATCGGCTTTTTTAGACATCAATGCGGGTTCAGGTGGTACAGAGGCGCAAGATTGGGCAGAAATGATTTTGCGTATGTACTTGCGCTGGGCTGAACGTAAAGGTTTCAAAACGGAACTTTTGGAATGCACGGCAGGTGAAGAAGCGGGTATTAAATCAGTGACAGTGTCGATTAAGGGTGAGTATGCCTATGGCTTTCTAAAAGCCGAAATTGGTGTGCATCGTTTGGTGCGGAAATCTCCATTTGATTCGGGCAATCGCCGTCATACATCCTTTGCATCGGTGTTTGCATTTCCTGATATTGAACGTGACATTGAAATTGATATTAATCCTGCGGATGTGCGTATCGATACTTATCGTGCTTCGGGTGCAGGTGGTCAGCATATCAATAAAACAGATTCGGCTGTGCGTATGACCCATGAACCGACGGGTGTTGTGGTGCAATGTCAGAACGACCGTTCTCAACATAAAAACCGTGATGCCTGTTGGAAAATGTTAAAAGCACGCCTTTACGAGCGAGAAGTGGAAGCACGTCAGGCAGAAAAACAAGGCTTGGAAGATACCAAAACGGACATTGGTTGGGGACATCAAATTCGCTCCTATGTGTTGGATCAATCACGGATTAAAGATTTGCGTACAGGCATGGAAACAGGCAATACAGCTGCATTTTTAGATGGTGATATTGATGCTTTTATTGAAGCTAAACTGATGGGTATGACACGAGATAGTGAAGCAGAATAAATAGATTAAATAAAAAGTTCTGTTGATAAGCTTATCGATTTGACGCTACATACCTCAGCTATAGGGTTTGCGCGCACTTCGATAGGCTATATTCGGCGTGTTAATTTTTTGTCGGAGTTGTCTTTATGATGAAACAATACCTTTTATCCCCAGGCCCTACGGTTATTCCTGAACAAGTGTTATTGCGTATGGCAGCTCCGATTATTCACCATCGCACCCCTCAATTTTCTAAGATTTTTGCAGAAACACGAACCATGTTGCAAAAACTTCATCAAACCACGAGTGATACACTGATGCTTTCGTGTTCGGGTACTGGCGCGATGGAAGCTGCTGTGATGAATGTGTGTACCACTGGCGACACCATGATTTATGTCAATGCAGGTAAATTTGGTGAACGTTGGGGAAACATTGCCGCCAAACATCATATTCATGCGGTTGAAATCAAAGTGCCATGGGGAGATGCCGTCACGGTCGATGCCGTGAAAGCTGCTTTGGATGCTCATCCCCAAGCGAAGGCAGTTTTTGTACAAGCGTCTGAAACCTCAACCACCACAGAAAATCCTATTCAAGCGATTGCTGCGTTAACGAAGGATATTGATTGCCTGACAGTGGTGGATGCCATTACAGCCTTGGGTGTGATTGATATGCCTATGGATGACTGGGGTTTGGATATTGTCATTTCAGGTTCACAAAAAGCTTTCATGTTACCACCAGGTTTGGCAACGATGGGCATCTCTGAAAAAGCATGGGCAATGATTGAATCCAATCCAGATTGCCAGACATTCTATTTTGATTTATTGACCGAACGGAAGGTTCAGAAAGCAGGCAAAGATACGACGGCGTGGACACCTGCAATATCCTTAATTGTGGGTTTGAATGAAGTCCTAAACATGATGTTTAGCGAAGGTTTAGATCAGTTATATGCGCGCCATACACTCTTGGCAAAAGGTACGCGTGCAGGTTTCAAAGCTTTGGGTATGAAACTGGTTTCTAAGGTGCCTGCAACATCAGCAACGGGTGTATTTATTCCTGAAACTGTCGATGGTGGCGCATTTGTGAAATATCTTCGTGATGTCATGGGTGTAACCTTTGCAGGTGGGCAAGATGATTTGAAAAACAGAATTATTCGCGTGGCACATTTGGGTTATTATGATGTGTTTGATGTGTGTAATATGATGAGTGCGGTTGAAATTGCTTTAAATCGTTTTGGTTATCCTGTGCAAATGGGTGTGGGTGTTGCTGCGGCGCAAACTGTTCTTGCGGAACGTTTTCCTAAGGTTGAAGCATGACCTTATTAAAACCCATTTTAGGGCTTGAAGATACGTTTGGTCAGCGGGCGCATGCTTTACGTCAATTACAATTCAAATTGTTTGAAATTTATAATCAAGCGGGATTTTCTGAAGTCATTCCCCCGCTTTTAGAACGCCCTCAATCGTTATCATCAGGAGCGGGTGCCTTTTTAGCAGATCAAACCTTAATTTTTTCGGATCCATCCGATGCAGGGCAACTGGCTGTTCGCCCTGATATCACGCCTCAAATTGCCCGCATTGCGGCAACTCGTATGCATTATGCGGATGAATTAAAACTTTATTATTCAGGACAAGTAATGCTTGCCCGACCTGATGAACGCACAGCTTCTCGTCAACAATGGCAAACAGGTATCGAGTATTTGGGTGGTCAAAGGGATGTCGGCGATGTCGAAGTGATTCATTTGGCAGGGCTTTCGATGCAAGCGGCAGGTTTTGACTCGGCTGTATTGCAACTTGGACATATGGGTTTGATACAAGCCTTGATTACGGACAGTGATGTGCCAATCGAAACATGGGTGGGCACTTTAGCGCGTCGTTCACCTGAAGATATGAAACAATTATTGCTTCAAAGCAAGCTTAATCAAGTCTCATCTGAAGCATTGATGGTTCTAGCATCAGGCAATGCGGATATTGCATGGTTAAACAACACAGCACAGCATATCAATGATGATTTTGAAGCTGCTGCCAATGAATTATTACATTTATCATCGACATTGGAAGCTCGTTTATGTGGTGATATTAAGGTACATATTGATGCGGCAGTGTTACCACGCTTTTTGTATCATACTGGTGTGGTCTTTACTGGTTTTGCGATGGGAACATCACATGCCTTACTGCATGGTGGGCGTTACGATAAAATGATGGCATCACATGGTCGTGATATGCCAGCCACAGGTTTTTCATTCGATTTATTATCTTGGTTATCAGAAAAATCCTGAAATGCCAATGGAATTGGGGAGTATATGACAAATACAGTAGCGATTGGAATCCAATGGGGTGATGAAGGCAAGGGAAAGATTGTTGATTTACTTGCGCCTGATATGGATGTTGTAGCGCGTTTTCAAGGTGGACCAAATGCTGGACATACCTTGGTGATTGGGGATCAAAAAACAGTCTTAAATCATATCCCATCAGGTATTTTACATGCGAATGTTTTGAGCTTGATTGGTAATGGCACGGTGGTTGACCCATTTCATCTCGTGGAAGAATTGGACATGTTGCTTGAGGCGAATATTCCAGTGAATGATCGTTTGCGGATTTCTGATCGTTGCCAATTGATTTTACCCTACCATCGTGCTTTGGATGCAGCGCGTGAAATTGCGAAGGGCAAAGCAAAAATTGGTACGACAGGTCGTGGCATTGGCCCATGTTATGAAGATAAAACAGCACGCCGTGGTATCCGTTTGGTAGATGTAACAGCCGATGATTTGGATGAGCGTATTGATGAAAATTTACGCTATGTGAATTTTATGTTGGTTGAGTTTTTAGGTGCTGAAGCGGTATCTAAAGTTGATGTTGTGAAAGCTTTGGATTTGGCTCGAGAACGTTTATTGCCCCTAGCTGCGGATGTTCCATTGATACTTCATCAAAATATTAAAGCAGGTAAAAATATTTTGTATGAAGGCGCTCAAGGCTCCATGCTGGATGTTGATCATGGTACCTATCCATTTGTTACATCCTCGAATACAGTGGCAGGCGCAGCATTGGCAGGTTTAGGGGTGGGGTCTAAAGAAGTCGATGAAGTTTTAGGTATCTGCAAAGCCTATACTACACGCGTTGGTGCAGGACCTTTCCCAACAGAATTATACAATGCTGACGGTCTATGTGATGCAAAAAATGCAGGCAAACACATGGCTGAAAAAGGGCAAGAATTTGGCGCAACCACAGGTCGCCCACGCCGTACAGGTTGGTTTGATGCGGTGGTCGTTCAACATGCTGTACGCATCAATGGTGTCACAGGTTTAGCCATCACCAAACTGGATGTTTTAGATGGTTTGGAAGAAGTGAAATTGTGTGTGGCTTATGAACACGATGGTCAACGTCTGCAATCAATTCCTGCATGTGCTAAAGTTTTGGAAGCATGCACACCCATTTATGAAACATTAGCTGGATGGTCAGAAAATACGTTTGGTTTAACCGATACCGAGCAGCTTCCCGATGCAGCGAAAGCATTATTAAAACGTATTGAAGATGTTTGTGAATGTCCTATAAAATTGCTTTCAACAGGGCCTGATCGTGGGCATATTTGTCATTTATAGGGGCTAACTATTCAGCTTGCTACTTATTTGCCTGCTGAATCGTTATATAGATGTTACGCATATCGACACAAGCACTCGAGGATAACGGATGCCATGAACTCAGGTCTTTTAAAAGAGTCTTGAGCTTTGATTTTACGGATTCCTATGAAGATGCGATACATGGTGTTGTGAGATGGAATGAAAAGGCTGAATCTGATTTTCAGCAACTTTATCCAACAGCACCGTAGCATTATTTTCATTTTTACCTGCAATCTTTGGGTTCATGTTGAACTAAGGGAAATAGCCTCTTAGGGTGCGCTGTCTTTTGAAAAGGAGTGGTACACCATGGTTCATTTTGAGTTAGCCCCGTGGGGCATGTTTTTTGCAGGTTTAATGTATGTGATCGGTAATGGTGTTTGGGTGAACCATTTGGTTCGTCACCGCCGCTGGCTTGGCTGGTTGTTGTGGAGTTTATCAGCGATTGGCATGTTGTTTTTGGCGGCTGCATTTGAAATGCGTTTGGATCAAGCGTCTGATATGGGTGTTTGGCAACGTCTTAGCTCGGTTGATTATGAAAATCACTGGATTGCGGTCACGCTATTTGCTTTGATGTCTGTTCCCGGTGCTGCTTCTGTTTTACTGAAACAAGATGTCCGTTGGACGCGCTTGGCAGTGATGACACCTGCATTGTTAATTTTTATTCCTGTTGGTCATCAACTCATGAACCCCAATGATAGTTATACTGCGTTAAGTCTCGGTGTTGCCTTTGCCGTTTGCGCAGCCATGCTTATTTGGCAAATGCTTTTGGATTGTAATCCTGTTCTTAAACAACAAACTGCAACTGTATCATGATTCATGCCAATATGCGTGCCAACACCCTGATTGAGGCACTGCCTTATTTACAACGCTTTGCAGGACAAACAATCGTCATTAAATATGGTGGAAACGCCATGGTTGAAGAAAGTCTAAAGGCTAGTTTTGCCATGGACATCACT
>JAUZQL010000112.1 GCA_030950975.1 Mariprofundaceae bacterium
TCCAATAATAAGCGTAAATCATAGTTTGGGCGTTTGCCAAGTTGTCCCAAGCGTTGCCACACTGCCATCAATAAGAAAAAAGCCACACCTGTACCGCAAAGTTTCCGCTCTGCAAAACCACAATCGTGACGTGCTGGATTAAGTAGGGCAAAGGCGTTTGGTAAATGAGTATCAGGTAAATGATGATCGGTGATAATTAAATCCAAACCCAATGATGTTGCCATATCACAGGCCGCAAAACATGTTGTACCTGTATCCACACTGATACCCAAACTGACACCTGCTGCTACAGCTTCTTGCACAGGTTTTACGCCAATGCCATGTCCATCATCGGCGCGATGGGGAATCGATGATGTGATAGTTGCACCTGCTGCCAACAATGCTTCGACTAAAATACTTGTGCCTGCAACACCATCGCAGTCAAAATCACCAAAGATATGAATCGCCTCACCTGCTTGTATCGCAGCCACCACACGTTGCACGGCTTTTTCCATATCTTGCATCAATAAAGGGTTGGGTAACTGGTTTAATTGGGGTGAAAAAAACGCATCGGATTCGTGTAAACCACGCACCTGCAACAAGCCTTGCCATGCTTGCAAGGGATCTTCGGCATAAAGTGGTTTATGTCGCCATTGCAATTGCTTACCACGAAGGGTCAAACCATCAGGAAGTGTTAAACTATCAGGAGGGGAGGGCATCCCTTAAACAATTTGTTTGGGAACAGGTAAATGAAGCCCCGTATAATTTTTCATCAATAGATGTTTGAACACACCTGAATTACCGACAGCTTTCATGCCTAAACCACGTACAAAAGGCAATCCCGGCATCTGATTGGTAAATAAACGATGAAACCCTTCCATCGAACCCATCACTGTGAATACATCGGGCATACGTAACTTCATATAACGATTGAGTACGGATAATTCACCCCAATCTTCACCATACTTGTTTGCATCGACAATCTCTTGCGCCAACACCATCGCATCACGCAAACCAAGATTGACCCCTAAACCTGCCAAGGGATGAATACTATGTGCGGCATCGCCAATCAATGCCAAACGTGGGCGTACAACATGCATGGCAAGTTGTGCTTTTAAGGGAAAGGCAGCCCGTTTACCGACTTCTTCAATGCGCCCCAAGACAGGGCCAAAACTCATGTTTAACGCTTCTTTAAAACCAATATCATCCAATGCCATCAATTGTTCGGCTTCTTCATTGAATTGACTCCAAACAATTGAACATAAACCATTTTTCATGGGTAACATTGCCAAAGGTCCTGCATCGGTAAAGCGTTGAAACGCCACCCCATGATGAGGAATCAATGGGCGAACATTGGCGACAATCCCTTGTTGTTCATAATCACGCGCATACACGCCAATTTCAGCGTGTTCACGCAACCATGAGCGTGCGCCATCAGCACCGACAATCAATGGTGTTGATAATTGATGCCCATCATCCAAGGTGATATGCACCGAGTCACTTAACCATTCGATATGTTCAATGGTCGCAGGGCAAAGGTATTGGATGCTATCACTATGCAATAAATTGCGTTGAAGCGCCGCTATCAAACGGCTGTTTTCGACCAAGTAAGCCAAGGCATCTTCAGCAATTTCTTCGGCATCAAAACGAATACCACCTGCTTGTTGATTATCCCATATTTTCATGCTGTGCATGGGTTGCGCATCATTTTGTAAATACTGCCAAGCCCCTAGATGTTCTAAGATACGTTGATTGGCCAAGACAATCGCAGAGACACGGCAATCCATCGATAATGATTCAAACACTTGCCCTTCGGAACGTTCAATCACCACCACATGTAAGCCCGAATCTTTTAAGGCATTGGCACATAATAAACCGACCATACCGCCGCCAACAATGACGACATCGACATGTTCCATCATTGGATTCATGATGTTACCTCCACTTGGCTTAAGCCTGCTGCATGTTCCATCAATAAGGAGCGCAAAGGTGTGATGCGCTGCATACCATCCAAAGCTTGCCCTCGTAACCATTTTAATGGTGCAATATTCGATTCAAAACCTGCCAATATCGATTCTGTAAAACCAGCCACCGCCCATACATCCAAGCGCCGTTGTTCTGCATAACCTTGCAATAACATCGTATTGCCGATGTCGCTCATATCGGTTTTAACGTGTGCTTGCTGCAATATATTTGTCAAACAGGCGACATCTCTTAAACCAAGATTCAGCCCTTGCCCTGCCACTGGATGTAAAGTGTGTGCAGCATTGCCAATCAACGCCATGCGTGGAGCTGTGAAGGATTGAGCAATGCGAAGTTCCAATGGAAAGCAGGCACGTTTGCTCACTTCCAACATGCGTCCTGAACGTGGTAAGACAGCTTCATCGACAGCACGTTGTAAACGATTTAAGAACATACGATCGGGCATATCCAACATGCGCATGGCATCTTGTGGCGCTAATGCCCAAACAATCGAAAAACGACCATCGGCTAAGGGTAAACAT
>JAUZQL010000113.1 GCA_030950975.1 Mariprofundaceae bacterium
TGCAAAGATTCAATCGAATTATCGGTAATATAGGCAAACATGCGCAACAACACACCACCCATAATCGAGCCAAGTAAGGTGGTGTAAAACGCCATGCCCATGCCTTCCATCGCTTCACGAATCCCCAGCAGCATCGCTACCCCATCAGAACTAACATTTTCCAACGCACCATTCAGTCCTGTTAAGGTCATGGTTAAACCCAACACCGTGCCAACCAGCCCTAACGTAATCAACATACTACCCAACAAGCCAACAAAACGACTGGTGCGTATATGCGATGAAAATTCTACTGTGCTCAAGGCGTTTAAATCCACTTTTCCACCACTATGATCAATGTGTTGTAATGATTCAATCAAACGACTGGTAGCTCGATTGCGCTCCAATTTCACGCCTTGCAAACCGTGTTTCATCAAGCGGTACTCCAAGCGACTGGATGAAAACCATTCACGCGTCAGAAAAAAAACATGCATAAAACTAATCAATACACCGAAAGCAAACACGCCAAGCAAGACCCAAGTCACATGCAATCGATCTTGTTGGATAAATGTCAAAATACCTGATGAGTGATAGAGTTGAATAAACACCGTCACAGAAATAGCTGACCAAGCAATCCATAAAGCAAATGTTTTTAGTGAACTTTGATCCAATGCAGATTGATTGCGAGACATCGATGGCTTATGAACGCTCATAACTTACTCCAAAAGTGAGTGATTTAAATCATTAGGCGCATCATATCCCATCATATTAAACAAGGTAGCCGACAAGTGCGATAATCCTGGTCGAGTGGCAACATCATCGCCCTGCTTGGACTGGCGTAGCTGATAAGAGCCATCATAGGTCGGGTCAAAAAGAATGCAGGGGACGGGATTAATCGAATGCTTGGTGCAAGCTTCTGTTTCATCCCCTTTAAAAATGCTCATTTCTTCCACGTTACCATGATCTGCTGTGATTAAGGCATAACCACCGACTTTTTCCAGTGCTTCAATAATACGTCCAACCGCTTGATCGACCGCTTCAACTGCTTGAATGGCAGGTTCTATCATCCCACAATGTCCGACCATATCGGCATTGGCAAAATTCATGAGCCCAAAGCCGTACTCACCCGAATGAATCAATTCAATCGCTTTATCAGCAATTTCCACGGATTTCATCTTAGGTGCGTTACTAAAGGAAATACCTTGATCTGATGGAATCAAAATATAATCCTCCATGCTGTCATCCAAAGGTTGGCGATAACCACCGTTAAAGAAAAATGTAACATGGGGATATTTTTGTGTTTCTGTTAGACGAAATTGTTTGATGCCCATTTCTAAAATACGTTTACCAAACGGTTGTTCAACCTTGGTCGGGCCCATCAATTGAAGCGCAGGTAAGTTGCGATCTTCATCATAGACCATCATGCCTGCAAACAAGACATAAGGACGTTTCCCACGGTCAAACCCTGTAAAGTCATCCACTTCAAATGCTTCCGTGATTTCAATGGCACGATCACCTCGGAAATTCATCATCACGACTGCATCACCATCTTGAATGGTGCCCACAGGTTCATGTTGATCATCTACAATCACAAAACCTGGTAAATCTTGGTCAATCATCTCGGAATCCGCCTGACGAAATGATGCAATTGCGGTTTGTGCCGAAGAGAATTGGTGTTCTGATTGACCATGCACCATCGCATCCCAACCCAACTTGACTTTCGACCAATCTTGATCCCGATCCATGATGATGGATTCACGTCCACCTGCTGTTGCCAAGGCATAATCGCCACCTTGTGCGATAATTTTAGCAAACACAGCTTCTATTTGTTGCACATAATCTTGTGCGCTTTGAATACCGACATCACGTCCATCCAATAAAGCATGCAAACGCAAACGTTGAACACCCTGCTCAAATGCATATTCTGCTAAAGCAATAAAATGATCGATGTGTGAATGGATATTACCATCCGAAAGCAAGCCCAATAAATGTAAGGTACTGCCGTTTTTGACTCTTTCTATGACTTCATTCAAGACACTGGAGCTATAAAATGATCCATCTTGAATGGCATTATTGATACGTGTCGGACCTTGATCCAAAATGATGCCAGCACCCATGGTTAAATGCCCAACTTCTGATCCACCCATATCTTTTTGAGTAGGCAAACCCACATACGCACCATGTGTCATCAGTTCTGTATGCGCATAATCACGCCACAAACGATCAAAT
>JAUZQL010000114.1 GCA_030950975.1 Mariprofundaceae bacterium
TGGATGAAGCACGACAACTTCGTAAACTAGCTAAATCAGGTGCTTATTCACAAGCTGGCAGTTTGATCAAAGGCTTGAAAAGCAATATTTGGCAAGCTTCGGATATGCTTCCACAAGCGAAAAAAGATGCCTTACGAAAACTGATGGGAGTTTTGGATTATACGGCAGCTCAATTGAAGCTTAAAAAAACAGGGAACACCAAAACACCTGTGCATGTGATAAAAAATATTTTGGATGGAAAAAATGGATAATCACCAATCCCATGCTGAAGAATATGCGTTATCGCACGATAACAAGGCAGTGAAACAAGAAAGTCGCAGACCTTGGGCGCTTATTTGGGGGGCATTGTTCGCTTTCATCATTGGTTTATTGCTCGCATTGTTGATTATTTTTTGGCCTGCAGAATCCTCTAGTCCATTGAATTCAGGTTGTGGCTATTTTTCTAATACTGACAATGAACGTTGCCAATGTTTAACCACTTTACATCAAGAACATCCTGATTTTACCCGTGATGATATGCACTATGCTAGAATTGCTTGGTTATATTTTGATCAAAATTATCAACCTATGACTGGTCTCGTCAATTCCGTGAATGCCTATCCTTCCACTACGATGTGGGATAGTGGATCGGTTATTTTTGCAACCCTTGCTGCCAGACGTTTATGTTTATTGAATGATAATGATTTTCATCAGCGTATGAGCAATATGTTAGGCACATTAAATCGTATCAAGTTGTATGATGGTGTGGCTCCCAACAAGGTCTATAACACCAAAACTGCTACGATGACAGATTATAATAATCACCCAGCACCCAAAGGTATCGGTGTTTCGACCATTGACTTGGCACGCATGATTTCCTCCTTGCGCACCTTATCTGCCAATTATCCTGAATTTTCCAAACAATCTGAGCATGTTGTACAACGCTGGGATTTTACTCCTTTGGTAAAACATCAACAAATGTATGGCTTGTACCGTGATCCAGTCATGGATGAAACCCAATCTTTTCAAGAAGGTCGTTTGGGTTATGAACAATATGCAGGAAAAATTTTGAATGGTTTGGGCTTGGACACCAGTGTGGCAGCGAATTATAATAATAAATTTCGGAGTGATGTGATTATTCATGATATTCCGATTGCTGTTGATTCACGAGATCCACGCCAATATGGTGCCTATAATTATGTGGTGACAGAATCCTATGCTCTGGAAGCTATGGAAATTAAATCTACCAAAAAATTTGAAACATTATTTCAACATATTTTTGATGTGCAAAAGGCACATGCTGAAAAAACAGGGTTGGTTACTGCAGTATCGGAAGATAACTTGGATAGAGAACCATACTTTTTATATAACTCTATTTATGTTGCAGGCTCACCTTGGAGTGCCATCACGGACACTGGGGTTTATCACCCAGAGTTAAAAACCTTATCAGTCAAAGCCGCTTTTAGTTTGGCATACCTTTATCCCAACGACCCTTATGCGAAACGTTTGATTGCAGCCATACGCAATGCCTATGATCCTGAAAAGGGTTGGTATTCAGGTGTTTATGAATCGGGTTTGGGGTATAATAAAGCCATTACAGGCAACACCAATGGTATTATTTTAGAAACACTTATTCATAAATTGGATGAAAGCTTAAAATTGGGTTCTGAAAGCCATCACTTTTCTCCAGTTATTGATCGCTACAGCTCCACTAAATTATAAAACGCAACGATAGTCATGCTTAAAGGGATTTCAGGGCTTCTTTCCCTACTTATGTTGGCATCCCCATCCTATGCGGAAGAAACATTACAAGGGCTTATTGCCAACTTACGGCAACAACAAAGTCCACAAAATATTGAAAAAACGTTGGCAATATTAAAGCATGCCAATATTGATGTTTTGGGGTTGCCATGCAATGGATTAACTTGCCAAGAGGCTCGTTTGGATGTGGTCAATTTGGATGACTTATTGTTGGTTTTGGGGCAGTTATGGCATAAGTATCCTGAACAACGTCGTCATATTGAACGCATTGTTTTGCGCTGGAATTTTTGCGATGTAAATTATCTTAATGTTCCACATAATCTTATCAGTTCAGGCACACATCAAGCGGTATCACGGCAGGCAGTCGGTCGCTCGGAAGGCTGGCCTGGTTTCAATCAATGGGGATTTACAGAGCATGACCCTGATCATCGTATTCGCCCTGAACTTTTAGTAAAAAGTGATTTAGATGCGCGTTCCAAGCGTCAATTGCTTTATCGTATCGAACGTCGGCAATGTTTTCCGAATCCTTGGACGGGTCAAACGCCGTATGATCCTGAAACTTCACCTTATAATACATTTTATCGTCAGACACCTAAAGAAAATATTTTGTGGTTAAAAACCAAAGTGAAGCCTAAAACCACTCCGATTAAAAAAGAAAAAGTGAAAAAGCTGCCAATAAAAAAGAAACTTAAAAAAACAGTGAATAAACCCGTAAAGCAACAACAAGCTCACCATGTCCTATTACCCAAAGCAAGTGCATATCATGTGATTCATGAAAGCGATTTTATAAGTTTTACGAAGTCTCAATCTTCTCTGCGCATGGGTTCTTTACCTCTAGTGAAAAATACGAATTCAAGCATACGTTTATCTCCTCATGGTCTGAAAATGAGTCAGCATTTAACAACTCATACAACAAGTCATGGCTTACATTTGGTGGATCAATTGCCTTCTGCTAAGAGCCATCTGCCTGAACACCTGACAAGTGACCATGCGTTGATGTCGAATGGTATGTTTTTTACCCGTTCATTGATTCATGGTTATGATAATCTACCTTTGCCAAAAGGTCCGAATGTAGGGTTAACAGGTGATGTTCAATTACGTTGGCGTTTAAAAGATAACAGTTATGCATTGAATACCAGTGCGCAATGGTCACCGTATAAAAATTTTTACATACATGGTGGACTCAAAATTCCAGTCATAGGGAAAACTCGAACACCAACGTATACGTGGGGCTTGGGTTATGCGAATTGGAAGCCGGGTGGTTTTTCATTGGGATTGAATCAATGGAACCCACAATCACTCAATACACCACCAAGCATTAAAAATATGGACTTTAAGTTAGGTTATAACCTGA
>JAUZQL010000115.1 GCA_030950975.1 Mariprofundaceae bacterium
TATATTTACAAGCTAAACAAGAGATTCTGGAGTCAACATGAGTGGCAATAATGAAAACAAACCCAATCATCAGGAACTTCAATGACGGTTTTTTTTACCACGCACTCATCATTCACCATAGGAATGACGAGTGCATTATATCCGTTAAGACACAGGCTTTTCATCGCTATCACAGCCTTTTACAATACCATCTCTCGCATCTTCAACCAAGCAACGGAGTTCATCTAAAGCTGCGCTTTGACCTGCTTGCATCAAACCTAAAACATAGTGTTCAATGGCTCTAGGAACGGTATTTGGCTCATCTTTTTCACCGCGTGAAAATACAATCATACCATTTAAAAAGGATTCAAAATCCTCACTGGAAATTTTTTCATAGTTTTTATTGCTAGGGCCAGCCATAAACGCTTTGATTTGGCTGCTGCTTAACTTCAAGCCACCTAATTCAAAAATTTCTTTCATTTCAAAGTGTTTTAAGTTTTGGGCAATGCTTATTTTTTTAAGAATTGTGTTATTTTTCATAGTAATCAAGCCTTTTATGTTGAATTTGTTGATGTTTTTCTTGATAACTTATTTTTGGGGTTCATTATATTGGAGAAATGTTTCTAGTAGGTAGATATACTGGATAAAAATTTAGCGAACGACTACACATGACTTCTTATGATACAATATGGTGCGAGAGGGGGGAGTCGAACCCCCACATCAAAGATACTGGAACCTAAATCCAGCGCGTCTACCAATTCCGCCACCCTCGCAGATGATTCAATCAAAAATAACGATTGTGATGTACGTTGATTCAGACATCAGCGGTGCGCACTATGGCAAGCTTCTTCTGAAAATCAATAGAATTTCATTTTTTATTCAAATTCAATCATTGATACACAGTGAAACGAGTGTTATTCAATGATGTTACATGCTTTTCTGAAAAAACATCATCCCAAAAAATCCGTGCTTAATGTTTAAGTCGATATTGCATAATGAAATTGACTTGGATTGCTTGAGGAAGTGATCGGGTTGTGCAGCCTCTCAGAGCTGCTTCAAATAGTTTCTGCATGTCATACCCCTAATTACAATCAAATGTCAAAAGAGCCATTTTTTGCTGTCCCGTCTTAAATGGGAATCCAGTGTTTTAAGCTGTTTCTTTAACTGCCGAATAGGTGGTAATGGTTTTTGCTGATAGACATCTTTTTCCCACTGTTTTAACCATGCTAACCAATGTTCGGGCTTGATGTGTTGAGGGGTTTCAATGCACCTTAAAGGCTCAAAAGGCTCACGTTTGATAGCATGTTGAAGTAACCACATATCAATCACATGTTGATGTCGATGAAGGTGAATCGTATGGCGATATTTTTTTACTTTCTGATACATTTGATACAGCACAAATACAGCCATCAAGCATAAAAGTAACCAAGGCAATACAATTTTCAATCCATTCATAAGGCTTTTAAATAAAGCTTCACGATCTTGATTTTGAAACTCTAAAATATAGCGATACCACGTTAATTTCACGGTTTCCCAGACATGATCCCAAGCTGGAAATTGAATATTTGTTAATTGCCAACGCGATGCAGGTGTTGGATCCATGCGTTGCCAATGCCCATTGAGCCAAACTTCGACCCAGCTATGCGCATGTTGTTGACGTATGATAAGAAAATTCCCTGTATCATTCCATTCACCACCAAAATAACCATTCACGATACGTGCAGGAATACCAAGATTGCGTGCCGCCAATGCCAAGGTGCTGGCATAAAGTTCACAATGCCCACGCTTCATCTGAATAAACGAAGCCAAGGGATGTTGTTCATCCAATGTCACATGCAAATCATACGTCCAACCATGCAAGGTTTGATTGAGTTGTTGCAATGCTTGAGGTGGGGGTGTGTTGGGGACAATGGTATCTTTGACCCAATCTTGAATGACTTGCGGCACATCTTGGTTTTTTTCATCGGCTTGTGGTGGTATGTCTGATGGACTTGGAGCATGAGATGCAGACCCGAGAGGGGCAATCTGCATGACAAAACGCAAACGTCGGTGGGGCGGCTTGGAAAAATGAAACTGCCCTAAATCATCTTGAAAACTCGCACTGTGTAAGGCTTCAATATGCGTAAGTCCATTGGCTAACATCATATAAGGGTGATCCGATGCTTCACGAAACAGGGCAACGTTTATCGCATTCGGTTTATTTTTTTGCAGGATTATATCTTGTTCTGGCGACCATGTGTGTATTTTTTTGCTTGCGCGTTGTTTCCAAACATGATGTTGGTATGTACTTAAAACCACGCCTCGCCAATAACGGTTCATAATTTGTTTTTTAAAATAAAGGGTATCCGTATCAAGGCTTTCGATACGCATGACCACGGTACTATCCAAATCATGTGCAAAATCACCCAATTTGACTTGATCTGAAAATCCAGTGGTTGCCATGCGAGGTTGGGTGGGTTGTAGTTTACTTTGAATATCAAAGCGCGGCAGCAATAAAAACAATGATAAAGTCATCACCACCATCAGACTATTGCTACGAAAATCGTGACGAATACGGGGGGTTGCTAAATCACCACCCACTTGTTCAAGTCCGTAAAGGCAGCTTGATGCACGCCAAATAAACCACATCAAGGCAAGTAAGGGGATGGCGTATAACACGGAATCGGTTAACACTGCGCCTGCAAGCATGAGAAAAAGACCCGTAAGCATACGGTGTAAATGATTGCGTGGGGTGGCACTTTCAATGGTCACTGCCAATGCCAAAATAAGTAAAAAATCAGTGAAGGCTACGACCCAAGCTCGCCCTAAGATAAGTTCCAAACCCACCCATAAAAAACCAAACCAACCAATAAAACTGGCGTGCATTTCACTCAATGCAAAACGCCGACCATAGGCAAGGCGTAAAACAGCAGCGATGACAGGTAAGCTCCAATAAATCGGACTGACAAAATCAGAGAGTGCCAAGGCTGCCACGCCTGACATAAGCACACCCACAGTAAGATGTTCAGCTTCGTTGCTTTGTGTCGCCTTCATAAGGACAACAACATGCCTTCACCTTGCAAAGGTGGCATGGATTCGATTTTGGCTTGGGCTAAGGCTTTGATGGCGGCTTGATAATCTGTAGGCACGGCAAGGTCAAAATACTGTTGACCCAAAATGAAATGTTCATGGCTATGTTGCCCTTGTTTTTTTAACCAATACCAAGCCATGCCCAATAAACGATCAAAATCTTTCTCATTTGCATACGCAGGAAGCCGTAAATCAACACGCACATGTTTTTGATGATGCGAAGGTTGTGCTTGGGTGAAACGTTTGATGCGCCATGTATCAGGATTTAAAGTTGATTTTCGCCAATGAATGCGTGCAATCGAATCGCCTGCAACATACGCACGTAAATCATCATATTCATCGCCATCGATGCGTTGGGAAGCAGTCACTTCTCCCAACGATTGAGTTTCTGACCAAGCAACAGGCGCAGCAAGCACCAACCATAAAGCCGCATCTTGTCGTTGATATTCAAGCTGCCACAAACCTAAGGGTGCGGCTGTGCTTAACTGTTGCTGTGCGATTGACGTACACGCACGTTGTTTAGAAAATAAGTGTGCCATGATAGTCATGCGTTGTCTTTGCATATTGATTTGCATGTGAATATCAGCTTGATTCCAAACGACCTCAATCATCGCTGATGCTGATGTTTCGATGGCTTGTTGTTGACGAAGAATATGGGGAACGCCTTGCTCCAAGACAGTGGGTAATACATGACCAAGCTTAGGGACATGGCGTAAGATCTGAATGCCTTGAATACAAGCCAAGAATGCAATGGAAAGCAGCATGCCACCACATAAATAAAGCAAGTTATTGCCTGAATAAAAGGCTGCTGACCACAACCCAAGCAAGGAAAAAAACATCAATCCACCTGCGCGTGTCATACCTATTTTCCAATGGGGTGCGATGGGAATACGCAGACGAATCAAGGCATTGAGCAGTTTAAGCAACCAAGGTGGAAGCCTTAAATCGGAAGGATCATAAGCCATTAAGCAGGTACAGGAACTTGTTCTAATAATGTTTGCATGGCTGCCGAAGCATCACCGTGTGCGACAATGCGATGCGTTAAACATGGTTGCCAAACAGCCTGAATATCCCAAGCAGATACATAATCTTGACCATTCAGCCAAGCGTGCGCTTTGGCAGCCCTCAATAAATCTTGTCCTGCACGTGGTGAAATACCTTGTTGCAGCCATTTTCCATTGCGACTGAAGGCTAATAATTGCAACACATAATCCATCAAGACATCGGCAACAGGCAATGCCTGAATGATGTGATGGGCTTGTTGAACATCGTCCCATGTTGCCAAAGCTTGCAAGTGTTTGAGTTGTTCATGTCCTGCTAACCCCATCAATAATCGACGTTCCGCCTCGATATCAGGATAACCTAAGGAAATACGCATAAAAAATCGATCCAACTGGGATTCAGGCAAGGGAAATGTGCCTAATTGTTCCAAAGGGTTTTGCGTAGCCATGACAAAAAACGGTTGCGGCAAAGCATGGGTATCACGTTCAATGCTTACTTGCCCTTCCGCCATCGCTTCCAACAAGGCTGATTGTGCTTTGGGCGTAGCGCGATTGATTTCATCGGCCAATACAATGTGATGAAAAATAGGTCCTTCGTGAAATAAAAACCGTTTTTCAAGCGGATCGAAAATTTCCACACCAACAATATCCGCAGGCAACATATCGGCTGTAAATTGAATGCGACCAAAATCACTGTGTAAACTGGCTGTGAGCGCATGGGCTAAGGTGGTCTTACCAACCCCCGGTACATCTTCAATCAAAATATGTCCATGACTAAGCAAGCAAATCATAATCTGACGAATGGCATCTTGTTTACCAGCTAAAGCAAGGCTAAGTTGCTCTTCAAGTTGTTGCATCAGTGTCGCAATTGGCATGGTTAAACTCCTAAAATGGATGAAATACCCTGTCGAAAACTGGGGGTAGTATAATGTTTCAAGCAACTCATCATGCAAACGTTGATTGCTGATGCGTTTGTTATCACTAAAAAAGGATAATGCTGTTGCTGTTAATTGTTCTTTTCCTTCCTCAGGTGTGAGAATGATGGGTGCTGGTGCGTCAATCATCGCAGCTACTTCTTGCACATACTGGCTGTGAGGAAAGGGTAAATCATCGGCAATATTAAGAATCCTCCCTGCACGAGGGTGGTCTATAGCTGCTTCCAATGCTTGAACAATATCATCAACATGAATACGACTGGCATAGTGTTCGGGTTGCCATGCGACTGCTTTATAGTTCCCTGCCATCAAACGTGGAAAAATATTGCGTTCGGGACCATAAATACCTGCCAAACGAAAGACTTCCGCAGGCACACCGCTATTTAACCATGCTTGTTCCGCCAATAAACGTTCTTTTCCACGCTCACTATGCGGTTGGCATGGTGTATCTTCATTGACCCAAGCACCTTGAGCATCACCATACACACCTGTGGTGGATAAATAGCCAGCCCACTGCAATGATGAAAGTTGCGGAACAAGTTGAGGGACAACATCGACTTGAGATGCGGTCATTGACATGCCATTGCGTGTTAGAGGGATGGAATCAATCAAGTGCGTCGTACTGGATAAAACATCTGGAGAAATTGCTAAAGGAGTCTCTGCAACGATGGGGAAAATACCTGCCGCTTGTAAGGCTTTGGCGCGTTCATGCGAGCGTGTCAGTCCGATAACCGTTGTGGTTTCTGATTTTTTTGATATTAAATTACGGGCTATTTTTTCGCCCACATAACCACAGCCAAGAATCAAAAGTTGTTTTTTCATCAATGTTCATCCTTAGGTGCTTGGTAATCCTCGGGTTTTTGCACCATTAATGGCTGTTGAAAAAGGGCGCGCATGACACAATCATCGACGGTCTTTTTTTCAATCGACGCATGAAATGTATGATCAATCGCTAACCAACGTTGCTGAATATCATGATTTAAGCCTTCATCTTGAATGGCTTTTTTGAGGTAAATGGTACGAATATCAGACATCTCTTTGGTGATAAACATGTGCATGTGTACAAAAGCTGGCGGTTGTCCTGCATAATGATTCTCTCCACCAAAGGCTGCCACCATAAACTCTGTTTGTTTTTCAATGAGTTCATGTTTCGCACGGTGTTGAAAAAAACCAAATAAATAAGCATCTTCATACATCGCATCATAAAAACGTTGGTGGACAGCCCTTACTTTTTCAATGCCACCAATATCGTCCAACAAATGTGTGGATTGCGTCATGGCAATGGTTTTCTTTTTGTGTTGTTTGGGTTGTTGGGCAATAACTTTCTGCATCATTTCACTGACAGAATCAAATGTCTTTTCCCATGCTTCTTGATGAGAGACTGTAAAGTTATCACCTAAAGTCTCGTTTAATGCACTTAATAAAGCTTGCCGAAACACGGTGAAATGATGGCATTCTGCACCGTAACCCACATGTCTTAATGCCATTGATTCAATGACTGACGATAGTTTATCTAAATAACGAATGTTTTTTAAGGTCGCAATGGTGCTTGTGAATTTACGTTGAAGCATGCTCACATCACCATCGAACACATCCGCTAATTCAGGACTTAAATGAAAAAGATGCGTAAAAAAACATGTGCTTAGAGCATTCATTTTATGGCTATCTTCAAGCAAGGTTAAATTCTCACGAATGAGTCTTTGGTAAGTAGGATCTGGCATATTTATATCGTTCCTTATCACGTATTCTATGAATCAAAATAATCGTGAATCGAGGCAATGATATGGATATAAAAAGCTTTGTCGTTACCCCTTTTTAAAAGCTCTTTAATACTTGACCTAAATAGTCTATTATCATACTTTTCGGTGCGAAAACATATGGCTATCATTCATTTTATGAGTGTAGGAGTGTACATGCGATTAACAAGTAAAGGGCGCTATGGCGTATCTGCAATGGTAGATTTGAATAAACATGATGCAGAAAAATTTCCTGTCACTCTGGCCTCCATTTCAGAGCGTCAATTTATTTCTTTATCTTATTTAGAACAATTATTTCGTGCCTTACGCATGAGTGGTTTGGTGCGTTCTATTCGTGGACCAGGTGGGGGTTATTTATTAACACGTCCTGCTTCTGAAATTACAGTGGCCGATGTGATTCGTGCCGTTAATGAACCGATTCGAACCACCATGTGTGAAAATGCCATTCGTGGTTGCCATCGTGGAAAACGCTGCGATACACATCAATTATGGGATGCAATGGGGCAATATATTTATCGTTTTTTAGATTCGGTAACGATTCAAATGGTCTGTGATAAAGCCGTGTCTTTGGATAGTTTAGAATTTGCGCCGATGGAAGATTACATGCCAAAAGCACCAACAGACCCTCAAGAAGTGGTTATCACACGGCGATGAGATATTATTTTGATTACAATGCCACATGCCCGATGTTGAAAGTCGCATTGGATGCACTGTGTGAAACCGCAAAACATGCTTCGGGCAATCCTTCCAGTATGCATGCTGATGGACGTTCAGCTAGACGTGCTTTAGATGATGCCCGTGATGTTATTGCAAAGTATCTCAATGCCGAACCTTCATCCTTGATTTTTACATCAGGTGGCACAGAAGCCAATAATATGGCTATTTTTGGTGTGTTGGCTGAAGCAAAAAAAGGCAATGTGGTGGTATCTGCGATTGAACATCCATCCGTATTGCAAACGATTCAATATTGGTCTACTCATTTTGGACATACATTAAAAACGATTCGCCCTGATCGGCAAGGGCTTATTGATGTCGATAAATTTTCTGCGGCTTTGGATGAAGATACGGTTTTCGCTAGCATGATGTGGGCAAACAATGAAAGCGGCGTGATTCAACCTGTACATGAGATGGTGAAAGCTTGCCGTCAACGTCATATTCTATGCTTGGTGGATGCAGTGCAAGCATTGGGTAAAATTGATATTGATGTCAAAGCTTTGGATGCTGATTTTGTATCCTTTTCAGCGCATAAAATTGGCGGTGCTAAAGGTGTGGGAGCATTGGCAATTCGGCGTGGTTCACCTTTGAAACCTTGGCTTTTGGGTGGTGGACAAGAACGTGGACGACGTTCAGGTACGGAAAGTGTGCCAGCGATTGCTGCATTTGCAGCAGCATTGGGTGTGATTAATTACGCACGATGTTCAGCGGTTCGTGATGATTTTGAAGCTTACTTAAAAAGCAAGATGCCTGATGTAACGATTCATGGAAATCAAATCGAACGTGTCGGCAATACCAGTATGTTTACAGTACCGGGTATGGACGGTGAAACCTTGTTGATGCAGTTGGATTTAGCAGGTTTTTCTGTGGCTTCAGGTTCGGCTTGTTCTTCGGGTAAACGTGAACCTTCGCATGTGTTAAAAGCGATGGGTGTGGATGATCGAGCTGCACGCAGCTCCTTGCGTGTAAGTTTTGGATTAGAACACAGTAAAAAAGATGCGCACGCGTTGGTAGATGAGTTGATACGTATTCGTGCTTTATTAAGAAAAATGGCAGGACGAACATCATGACAGCATTAGATATAACCCTAAGCGATGCAGCAATCACCCAAATGCGAACGGTATTGAAAGATATGGGCAAGTCGGGACTTCGCTTATCGGTGCGTGAAGCAGGCTGTTCGGGTCTGGAATATGTGTTGGAAGATGTCGATCAAGCCTTAGACGGTGATTTAAGTTATGACTTGGGTGATTTTACCTTATTTGTCGATGAAACATCTTATAACAAAGCATTGATTGGTTTGCATATTGATTTTCAAAAAGATTTATTGTCAGCATCTTTTATTTATACAAACCCCAATAAAAAAGGTGAATGTGGCTGTGGTGTTTCATTTACAATTTAAGCTTTAAGGTTTTCATTGTTCTAAGAACCTGTTTAAACATCCAATCCTTTCAAATTTTGCACCCACAAAAAGTAAGATGCAATAAGTTAGCTGCTCCTTATACTGCCGCGTTATGAGTGTATTCAGTGATTTTGCCATGATTTTATTATCGGCAGTGTTAGTTAATAATTATGTATTAACCAAATTTTTGGGGATTTGCCCATTTCTTGGTGTTTCAGGGAAAACAGAAACCGCCATAGGTATGTCGTTTGCCGTGATGTTTGTGATGACCTTGGCATCCACCGCTTCATGGTTGGTGCAACAATATATTTTAATTCCTTTGGATTTATTGTACTTACAAACCATCTTTTTCATCCTGATTATTGCTACTTTGGTGCAATTTATCGAAATGATGATTCACAAAGTCAGCCCTGTTCTTTACCAAGGTTTAGGTATTTATTTACCATTGATTACCACAAATTGTGCCGTTTTGGGTGTGGCTTTATTGAATGTTCAGCAAGACAATACATTCATCACTTCAGCGCTGTATGGTTTTGGTGCGGCATTGGGTTTTGCCTTGGTCTTGGTACTTTTTTCAGGCTTACGTGAACGTATGGAAGGCGCTCCAGTTCCCGATGCGTTCAAAGGATCCGCCGTTACCTTGATTACCGCTGGCATGATGTCTTTGGCGTTTCTTGGATTTTCTGGCTTAGTGAAGGTTTAACCATGTTGGAACAATTGATGTATGCCATTGCTTCTCTGGGCGGCTTTGCCCTGCTTGCTGGTTTAATTCTGGCAGTGTCCTCCAAAATTTTTCATATTGAAGGTGATCCTGTATCGGATAAAATCGATGCATTACTACCTCAAACACAATGTGGTCAGTGTGGTTTTCCAGGTTGTCGCCCTTATGCCAATGCGGTTGCTTCCCAAGCTGCGGATGTGAATCATTGTGTACCGGGTGGTGAACGAACCATGTTAGCCATTGCTGATGTCATGGGTGTTGAGCCAAAATCACTGGATCAAGAAGAAGCCATACCGATGGTTGCCTTTGTTCGTGAAGATGAATGTATTGGTTGTACTTTATGCATCAAAGCTTGTCCTGTGGATGCCATTGTCGGTGCGCCAAAACAATATCACACCGTGATTGCGGATCATTGTACAGGTTGTGTGCTGTGTTTGGAGCCTTGCCCTGTGGATTGCATTGATATGATTGCTAAACCCGAACTTTTAGAACACTGGTCATGGCCTTTGCCTGATACCACGCGTGCGCAAACAGGTCTGGAACGTCGCGAGAGCCATCAACATGATTAAACATTTTTTTAAAAAACTAGGTTTTTCACAAGCGCCCTTTGCGGGTGGTATTCAACCTAATATGCGCAAAGAAACAGAACATTCAC
This sequence comes from Mariprofundaceae bacterium, assembly GCA_030950975.1. GTDB lineage: Bacteria > Pseudomonadota > Zetaproteobacteria > Mariprofundales > Mariprofundaceae. The sequence goes on from JAUZQL010000115.1 coordinate 10,231, forward strand.
CGATTGAAGTATGTCCACTACCACCGTTATTGATTATGCCTATCAAACAACATATTGGGCAAGCTTGTTCTCCTTTGGTAGCTGTCGGGGATCATGTCTTGCGGGGGCAAAAAATCGCCAAAGCAGAAGGGTATGTATCTGTACCCATTCATGCACCAACATCAGGTCAAGTGATTAAAATTGAAGATTATGCGATTCCTCATCCATCAGGCATGGGCTTAACGTCTATTTTTATTGAACCCGATGGTTTAGATGAACGTGATGAGACTTTGAAACCGATTGAAGATTGGCAACATACCGATGTCTCCGCCTTGCGTGAACGAGTTCGCATGTGTGGCATTGCAGGCTTGGGTGGCGCTGCTTTTCCAACCTTCATTAAACTGGTACAAGATCAACGCAATCCGATTGAAACGGTCATTCTCAATGGTATTGAATGTGAGCCATTTCTAACCAATGATCACCGTTTGATGGTGGAACATAGCCAAGAAATCGTGTTAGGTATGCAAATCATCATGCACATGGTGGGCGCAAAACAAGGCATCATTGCCATTGAAGATAATAAATCTGATGCCATTGAATGTATGAAAAAAGCCGTGAACCATGATGACATGGGCTTGGATATTCAGGTTCTTTCTTTGCCGACTCGCTACCCTCAAGGCAGTGAAAAACAGTTGATTGAAGCGATTACAGGCAAGCAAGTGCCGATGGGAAAATTACCCATGCATGTGGGTGTTCTTTGTCAAAATATTGGCACAACCCACGCTATTTATGAAGCCGTGATATTGGGTTATCCCTTAACCGAACGTGTTGTCACCATCAGTGGTGATGCCGTCCCCCAACAAGGCAATATGTTGGTTCGTTTAGGCACATCGATGCGCTTTATTTATGCTCAACGTGGTTTGACAGATTTTGATGGCTTACAAATTTTACATGGTGGTCCCATGATGGGTGAGCGTTTACGTCACCCTGATATTCCTGTTATTAAATCCAGCACAGGGCTTTTGGCATTGAGCCAAGATTTTTTTAGAGAAGCTCACCCCGAAGAAGAACCATGTATTCGTTGTGGTCATTGTAGTGAAGCTTGCCCCATTCGTTTAACACCCAATTTATTGGCGGATCACTGCCGCAATGAACAATTGGAAAAAGCCGCCGATTATCATCTGTTTGATTGCATTGAATGTGGAGCTTGTAGTTATGTTTGCCCCTCGCATATTCCTTTGGTGCATTACTTTCGTTTTGGTAAAGGTCAGGCTGCCCAAGTTCGGCGTGAGCAAAACTTTGCTGAAGCATCACGCCAACGTTCAGAATTTCGTGATACACGCATTCAACGTGAAAAAGATGAAAAAGCCGCAAAACGTCGGAAAGTACGTGCGACGCACACACCCACTGAACCCAATCAAGGTAAGGAATAAAGTATGCTTATTCATCTAAGTTCGCCTCATATTCATGGTGGTGATTCCATTCGCTCCCAAATGATGTCTGTGATTTGGGCATTGATGCCTGCCGCATGTGTGAGTGTCTATATGTTTGGTTGGTTGGCTGTGTTCCAGATTAGCAGTTGCATGCTGGCTTGCCTTGCCACGGAATGGTTGACCTTAAAGTGGATGGGGCGTTCAACGTCTCCGCTTGGTGATGCTTCCGCCGCTCTGACAGGTTTATTGCTTGCCTTAACCTTACCTGCACTTACCCCGTGGTGGATGACTATTTTAGGCGGCATCTTTGCCATTGGCTTGGGCAAACAAGTCTATGGTGGTTTGGGTTACAATCCGTTTAACCCTGCTCTTTCAGCGCGTATTATTTTATTGATTTCTTTTCCCTTGCAGATGACGACATGGGTCATTCCATTGCATGTTCAATTATCAGGTCTCAATTTATATGATATTTCATTGGCTTGGACATTGTTTACATCGGGCATTGCCGCTTTGCCACAAGCTGTTGATGCAATGACGATGGCAAGCCCCTTGGGTTATGTTAAAACAGCATGGACACAAGGTATTGATGTCAATACAGCCTTACAAAGCTATGATTATTCTTATTTAAATGCGTTTATTGGACGTGAAGCAGGTAGTTTGGGTGAAACCAGTGCCTTGGCATTGTTATTGGGTGGTATTTATCTTTTGGCGAGACATACCATTACATGGCATATTCCTGCCAGTTTTCTTGCAACCGTGGCTGTGTTGGCTGCCATTGCCAGTACCGTTGACCCCAACCATTACACCCCACCGTTGTTTCATTTGTTGGCAGGTGGTTTGATGTTGTGTGTCTTTTTTATGGCAACCGATCCTGTATCATCACCTGTAACACCTGTTGGGCAGATTGTCTTCGGCGTGGGCTGTGGCATCATCACATGGTCGATTCGGACATGGGGTGGTTATCCTGAAGGAGCTATGTTTGCAGTGGTGCTGATGAACTGCACGGTGCCGATTATTGATCATTATTGTCGCCCTAAAGTGTATGGGCAAGCAAGGAAAAAAGTATGAAATTCAGCAAAGAACAATGGCAGATGATCAAAGCTTTATTGTTGGTTGCGGTGTTCTCAACGATTTTCTTGGGTGTTACCAATATGTTGACCCGTGCGCCCATCGCTCAAGCTGAACGGCAAGCTTTGATGGATGCTTTGATGCAAGTCTTGCCGAAACATAGCAATGATCCGATTCAAGATACCCGTCAAATCACTTTGCCCAAGCACAAACACGCCACCACGTTTTATGTATCGCGCAATCAAGATCAAAGCATCAGTGCCATTGCTTGGGAAACCATCGCCCCTGATGGTTATAGTGGCAGTATTCGTATCCTTATGGCGGTACGACCCGATGGCTCACTCAATGCTGTACGCATCACCCATCACCAAGAAACCCCAGGCTTAGGTGATGGCATCATGAATGTTTCATGGTTGGCGCATTTTGTGAATAAATCCTTATCGAATGCTCATTGGGCAGTGAAAAAAGATGGCGGTGATTTCGATCAATTTACGGGGGCAACGATTACACCGAGAGCGGTGGTCAAAGCCATCAAAAAAGGTCTTGAAATGTTTGATGAGCAGCGTGTTTATTTGCTTGAAGATAAGAAGCCAGTTGCCAAGGAGTTAACAAACGATGCATTGCGGTAGTGGTACAGAAGAACAGCTAGTGGATAGTAAAAGTGAGATATTTGCCAATGGTTTTTGGCATAATAATGCTATTTTCGCTCAATTATTGGGCATGTGTCCGCTTTTAGGCGTAACCACATCCGCAGAAAATGGTTTTTGGATGGGTGC
>JAUZQL010000116.1 GCA_030950975.1 Mariprofundaceae bacterium
AGGGAGGAGCTTAGCTTCTCCCTTTTTTATGCGTGATGATTAACGCACAGCAAAACTTAAGGCTTCACCCGGCTCATCTCCAAGTGTAAACACTGAATGCCAAACACAATGGTCTAAATCACGTTGTGGTAACAATAACACATCACCCGTATGTAAGACATGAGCAAAGCCCTGTTCAATCATATAGGCAATAAACTTAGGGTTTTGATCGATGAGTTCTTCGACTAAACTATGATCAGCTTCTTCCATATAATCTGAAAGTGCTTGAGGTTCCTTGAGCAAGTTTTGAAGCTCATCTTTAAGGTCATTCTCTTGAGAAAAATCACATATCGCTTGCATCAATAAAGGTTTACTTGCTGCCAGCCAAAAGGTCGCACCACTAAGTTGTGCAAAAACTACACCAGCATGTCCACGCTCTACATCATGATGAAATTGAGCTCCACCATTGGGCGCATTAAAATAAACAATGCGTTCCACAAAAGCAGGTTCATGATTTAAAATAGCTGTCAGGTATTTTAAAATACTTGGATTCGTGGTGATTAATTCAGATTCAGGGAACATGCTTGTACATAATTCACCAGCCCAATGTTGCCGTTTAGGATCGGCTGCTACATCTTCAAAACCTTCCATGCCGAACGAAAAACGAAAACGAAGTGATGCATCTTCATCATGAAAAGATAACCATGAAGCTTTGCACCATAAATCTTCTGCTAAAATATTTTTTTCATCACCAGCATCAAAATAAAGCTTTTCAATTGCTTGCTCATCATGATCTTCCATTGATGAGGCAAGAAAAGAAAATCTTGATTCTAAGCGTTTCATCGCCCCATTTTTTTCTAAAGTTTCCCCTAATTCTATCCCATTTAAGGTGTTTTCCATACACGCCAGTGCATGTTGAATAGCTTGATGCCAATGAGGTAAGTTTGCTTCTAAAAGCTTAGGCAATACAAGGGCTTCATCGTTTTTCCATGTCGTGAGGATAGTTTGAATATCAGGCATAGCTAAAGGTTCATCCGATGATACATAACCCAAATTCATGCCGCGACGTTGTAAAAGGTAAGGAAGTGATAGTTTTAATGTCATGCCAAATATTAACCTGAACTTAGGTATTTAAACCATTTTTTTATGATTAAATGTTTTGTATGTATAAGTATGATAGTAGGCTATGGATGAGCTGTGGAACTTTTGAGGATAAGTCATATATTACGTCAATAAGGTAGCGATATACCTAGTTACTAACAAATTACTCACAGATTGTGGATAACTTTTTCATAAGCACTTTAGGCATACCATCATTACTTGGTCTTTTAATCGGTTTTTGGGAATAAAGATTGATTTGTGTTCATGACTCTGAAAGTGCGGTTTTAGAATCTAAGAGCATAGGATGATGTATCTTTGTCACAAAGTGCGTAACATCAGTGTAAAAAGAAAGGAGTCATAAAAAAAATTTGATTCAACATTTATGCCGATGCCGATTTATATTCAAATAAAACAATTAACGATTTTAAACTTTCGTTGTTATGAACAAGCACAGTGGAATTTTAGCAAACGATTGAATCTTTTAGTCGGTGAAAATGGTTCAGGAAAAACATCGATTTTAGAAGCTATTTATTTAATGGCTTATGGTCGTTCATTTCGACAATCAAAAGATGCAGCATGGCAACAATGGGGAACGTCTCATTTCCAAATTGATGGTCAATGGCAACGCTATGGTCCCTTAAATTTACATATTCAA
>JAUZQL010000117.1 GCA_030950975.1 Mariprofundaceae bacterium
TACATATTCCCATAATTTTTTCTTGGATGGACGGGATTCAATGCGGGTCAAATCCAAATGACGTGCAGCAAAAGGCTTCATAAGATTAAATAAAGCACCGGGTTCATCTTTCATGGTGATGACTAAACCTGTTTTATCTTCACCCGATGCGGGTGAATCATGCTGCCCAATCACGAAAAAACGGGTGGTATTATGATGATGATCTTCAATATTGGTAGCAAGCACGGGTAAACCTAACTTTTCAGCCATCACCATCGATGCAATAGCCGCACTATGAGCTTGCTGATCTTGTTGTACGATTTCTGCACCTCGAGCTGTGGATTCAACATCGCATACATTGGCATGAGGAAGATGTGCAGCTAACCATGATTTACATTGCCCTAAAGCTTGAGGATGTGAATACACGGCTTGAATCGCTTGAAGATCAGTGCATGAACTTAACAGTTGGTGATGAATGGAAAGTTGAATTTCAGCACAGATTAAAAGTTTCATATTGCTGTCTGCAAATTGATCATGGGTATCGTTCACAGCGCCTTCAAAGGCATTTTCAACAGGTACAACACCATACGTGGCGCGCCCAGCTTCCACTTCTTCAAAGACACGGTTTAAGTTGGGGCATGGGAGATAGTGTGCTGTATGACCAAATTGACGTTGGGCAGCAGTGTGTGAGAATGTTCCTTCAGGGCCTAAAAAAGCGATGGTCATCGGGTGTTCTAAGGCTAAGCATGCCCCAATAATACCCCGATAGATGCCATGAATCGCCTCATCTGGAATATTGGAAACATGACCTGAATTGGCTTTTTCTCGATGGCGATCCAGTAAGCGTCGAATAATACTGGCTTCACGACTAGGCACATAAAAAGGCGCATTGGCTTGTGAAATTTTACGTTCACCCACAGCCGCAGCAAGTTCAGACCTGCGTTGAATAAGTTCAAGCACTTGATCATCCACACAATCAATCGCCGCACGCAAATCATCTAAATTCATCTGTTTTATCGGTTTTATCATAGCGATGCACGCTAACGAACATCTATTTTCTTACCAGCGGATGTTATGCATACGGTCATTCTCATAGAGCTTTGATGAAAGATTTTGGAAATAAGCATGCTGTGTGTTGGCTTCCCTTTTAAGATCGGATACCAATGTTCCATATTGCAGCAGCCAAACTTTTTACGGCTGAATCGCTGGTACTTGATACTTCTGCAATGCTTTCGGCACATACCAAAACTCACTATTGTAGCCAATGCCAGCCGCCGCAGGTTTGATGCCTTGAAAGCGTTTATGAACCACAGGCAACGAATAGGGTGCATATAAAAACACCATCGGAACATCTTGATAGATTTCTTTTTGCATGATGTCATACCATTGTTTTCGCTTGTTTTTATCAAAGGTCTGGGTTGCTTTGACCAAGGCTTCATCCACTTGAGGATTGTTATAACTTAAAAAATTAAATTGACGTTTTCCTGTTTGAGAAGAATGCCAAATATTGTATTGATCAGGTTCAGGAGTCAGTGACCAACCTAAAATTACGGCATCAAAATCACGTTTATTGATAAAATTCTCAATAAATGCTGACCATTCAATCAAACGTACATGCACTTGAATGCCTACTTGTTTCAATCGCTGTTGAATAATCGTCGCAGTATCGGCTCGTTGTTTGTTGCCATTGTTGGTAATGATGGTAAAGGATAATGGTTGACCATGTTGATCTAAAATACCATCGCCATCGCTGTCTTTCCAACCTGCTTGTGCCAATAATTTTTTGGCTTTTTCAGGATTGAAGGCACGTGGGTGTAAGGATTGATTGACCCATGATGTTTTGGGTTTGTACGGTGATGCAATCATTTCACCTTGTCCCAACAACACCCCATCAATCAATTCCTGACGGTCAATGGCATACGCCATCGCTTCACGAACACGCTGATCGGCAAACAATGGGCGTTTCAAATTAAATCCCAAGTACGTATAAACGGACTCAAGATAGTGATAACGCTGATAATTTTCCTTTAAAAATGATTTTGTTTCAAACAAACGCTCATATTGTGTGGGTGTTAAGCCCATTTCATCGATATGTCCTGCACTTAATTCCAAAAATTGCGTGGCAGTATCAGGAATAATGCGTGTTAGATGTTCAGCAACCCAAACTTTTCCATCATAATAATGAGGGTTGGCTTTCAAGGTAATGGACTGTTGAGCTTGCCAATCCTTTAAAATATAGGGTCCCATGGTGGCTTTGGGATGACGCGCCAAATCTGTTTTCATAATATCTTCGTGTTCAAAGATATGTTTGGGTAAAATGGATAACCCTGCCCATGTGGAAAGTGCGGGCGAATAAATCTTATGGTAATGCACGATAAATGTGTGTGCATCAGGTGTTTCAAAGCCTGTGACTTTAGCATAATCTGATTTATAGGCACTTTGGGTATGCTCATCTTGAATCAACTTCAGTGTAAACGCACAATCTTCAGATGTGAAAGGAACACCATCAGTCCAATATATATCGGAGCGCAAATGAAAGGTGATGGACAAACCATCAGCAGATACCAACCAAGATGTTGTAAGTTGATTGGCAATATCTAGGTTTTTATCAAATTTTAACAGCGATTGATAGAGCTGACCTGCAATGGCATGACTTGAAGAATCGCCTGCCAACATCGGAATTAAGGTGCTGGCATCGCCAATGGATGCAGTGACCAAACGATCTCCGTACGCAGCTTGCATATCGATAGATGATGTGGTTTGAGTCAAGGGCGATTCAGGTTCAGACGATGAACATGCCGACAAAACCATACTGACACATAAAACAACTAGCTTGAGCGAATGCGTGCAAGAATCCATAAGGTATCTCCGGGGCGTAAAATATGATGTTTTGATAATTGATTGGAACGTGAAATCGCATGGGTTGAAGTGCCAAATCGACGTGAAATGCTCCATAAAGAATCACCTTTACGCACCTTATAATGAATACGCCGACCACCCGAAAGCAAAGGGTTTAAACGCGCTGTAGCTCGCCCATAACCATGGGCTGGTACTTTAATGCGATGACCTAAATGCAAGGTTTTAGCTAGATGCGGATTCAAATGTTTCAAATGGGTGATAGTGGTATGATAATGTTTTGCCAAACGCCATAAAGAATCGCCAGAACGTATACGAACATGGATATAATGAGGTCGATACTGTTGCTGCACTTTTAAAAGCCTATCTTGCAAATGAAGCGGTATGTGGAGTGTTACTGAGCCATGAAAATATTGACTATAATGCAACTGTGGATTCAATTTAAATAAATAATTTTTGGGTAAGGCTAATTTTTTTTCCAAGATTGAAATGTCTACGGGCGCATTTAAAGTCACTTTAATCGTATGAATTTCTTTTGGAAATCTCAAAATATGTAAATGTAATAATGCTGTTACCCCTAAAATACGTATCACATAATTGCGTGTTTCGTTGGGTACAG
>JAUZQL010000118.1 GCA_030950975.1 Mariprofundaceae bacterium
TCCATCAATCCCTTATATGTCAGATACGTTGCTGAATGGCAACCCATGCAAACATCGGTAAAGACTGTCAAACCACGACGAATCTGTGCTTGATCAGTAACATCAACATTCGCATGTTTTAATGCTACACCCTCATGAGCAGATGCTATATTGGCTGTTGAGAACATCGCCAAAACGCCAGTGGCGATAAATAATTGTTTCAACTTCATATCAAATCCCCTCCGGTTCTGGTTTCGTTTTCTCAAACTTCGGTACAATAAGAAGTAAGAAGAAGAAAGCGAAATAATATGCTGTTGCAAACTGACCAATGAGTTTAAGCATAGGCGATACAGGACTGTGTCCAATATATCCTAAGATAATCACATCGATAAAGAACAAAATTACCAATTGTTTGAACACGGGACGGTAGCGTGCTGAACGAACCTTGGAACGATCCAAGAAAGGTAAAGCAAACAGAATTGCCAATGAACCACCCATCGCAACCACACCCATCAATTTATCAGGGAATGAACGCAAAATAGTGTACCAAGGTGTCAAATACCAAACAGGTGCAATATGTGCTGGTGTTGCAAGTCGATTAGCTGGAATGTAGTTGTCCACTTCAAGAAAGAAACCCCATGCATGTGGTTGGAAAAATACAAAGTAGCAATAAAACAACAAGAATACACCGACACCAAAGGCATCTTTAATGGTATAATATGGGTGAAACATGATTTTTTCTTCATCTTTGCTTAAATCAATGCCTTCAGGATTGTTGGAGTGAACAACATGCAATGCATGAATATGACCACCTACAATCGCAACAAGCAACAATGGGAAAAGATAATGCAATGAAAAGAAACGGTTTAAGGTAGGATCACCTACAGAGAAACCACCACGAAGCAATTGTTGTAGATATTCACCAATGACTGGCAAAGCACCAAACAAGTTGGTAATCACGGTTGCGCCCCAAAAAGACATTTGACCCCAAGGAAGCAAGTAGCCAAAGAATGCAGCACCTTGCATAATCAGAAGAATCACAACACCGATAATCCACAATAATTCACGCGGTTCTTTGTATGAACCATAATAAAGTCCACGACCAATATGCATATAAACCACAACAAAGAACATGGATGCACCCACTGCATGCATATAACGAATCAGCCAACCAAAATTCACATCACGCATAATGCGTTCTACAGAATCAAAGGCGACTGTATAATGACCATAGGTAAACGCTGCCGATGGTTTGTAATACATCGCCAAGAAAATACCCGTCAAAATTTGCAGAACAAGAACCAATAAAGCCAAAGAACCAAAATTCCACATGTAATTCAAGTTTTTAGGCGCAGGATATTCTGTTAATTGAGATTTTATAAGAGCTTCAGCACCCGTACGGCGATCCACCCAAGCAAATACTTTTGTTTTCATAATGGTATTTAACATATTAATTACCCTTACCCAATCACGATGACAGAGTCATCTTTATATTTGTAAGGCAACGCATGTAAATTAAATGGTGCTGGAGAACCATTAATCACACGCCCAGAAATATCATATTTTGAACCATGACATGGACAATGCCAGCCACCTGGCCAATCTGCAGGAACCGAGTCGCCCCAATCTTTACGTCCTGCTGTTGGTTTGAAACCCGGAATGCAACCTAGATGTGTACATACAGCGGACGATACTAAATATTCAGGTTTAATCGAGCGATACGCACGATTTTCATCATTCATCCAAGGTTGTGATACTTCTGGAATAGCCTTAGAATCTTTATCCTTCAACATATCATCGTGACCTAAGACTTCTTTTAAAAGTTCTGGTGTGCGATGGACAACAAAAACTGGTTTTCCTTGCCATAAAATGACCACTTGCTGCCCCGGTGCAACAGTGGTGACATCAAATTCAGTTTTTGATGCAGCCAATGTATCTGCAGCTGGAAACATACTTCCAACAAATGGTATTGCGGTTGCAGCAGCAGCTACGCCACCTAGTCCGCCAGCAGCAAGATACAAAAAGTTACGGCGCGATTCGTTCGCCTTATCTGTCATAGCTTTCCTCCCCTTATTTTTTTCAAATATTCGTAAAAATGGGCACTCACCTATGTAGGTACCCATAATTTACAAAACTTTTCACACGAAAGTGTTATGCAAGCTCTCTTAATTCTTGCATGGCAGCCGCATAATCAGGTTTATTATAAACAGCTGATCCAGCAACAATTACATTCGCACCTGCCCCACATACTTCGGCAACTGTCCCTGCATTCACACCACCATCCACTTCTAAATCTGCTTTTGAAGCTGCGTCATCCAACATCTTACGTGCTTCGGCAATTTTATCTGTCACAGCATGGATATAAGATTGTCCACCATAACCAGGATTTACACTCATCAATAATACCAAATCAATACAGTGCAAAATATTTTTAATCGTCGATACAGGTGTTGATGGGCATAATGAAACGCCCGCTTTACAACCTAAAGAACGAATCAATTGCAAAGTACGTTCTAAATGAACACATGCTTCTTGATGAACCGTAATAACATCCGCACCAGCTTTGGCAAACGCTTCCACTTGGCGATCAGGATTTTCCACCATCAAATGAACATCCAACACTTTTTCAGTATGTGGACGAATCGCTTTAACAATATTATCACCAATGGTGATAGGTGGTACAAAGGCACCATCCATCACATCGATATGAACCCAATCACATCCACCAACATCAATGGCGCGAATTTCTTTTTCTAGGTTGGCAAAATCTGCCGACAGGATTGAAGGAGCAATTAATATATTTTTCATAATGCCGATGTATAGCTGCGAATTTGCTAATCGTCCAGTGATATAATCCATCTTGAAAGTGCATTTATTTGTTTTTCACTCAATGGACCGCCCTCACTTTGAGCAAAAGCGGGCATATGATGGCTTCCTGTTCCAAAATGAATGATACCTTGTAAAACACTTTTATCATGATGACCTGCCAGCTTCGGCGCATAATCACCCTTTGCATTTCGACCATGACACATCACACAGACGGCATTATAAATGGCTTTGCCTGTTTCTTTTCCTTGTGCAGGATCAAAATGACAGCTACCACAAGAACCATCAAACAGACTTCGTTTGCTATTCATCGTATGGGGATTCTCTTTCACATGCATGGATAAGTAAGCCGTGCTTTGATTGCCTAATTCATCAGTAAGCACAATGGACTTACGAACATCACCACGTTTGCCAAAGGTATCAATGCTAATGTGTAATGTTGTAAAACTTCCCGTCGCTAGCATTCGAGTATCAGGATTCGCCGTAGTACAACCACAGGAACTTTCGACATGCACAATTTGATGCGCTTGCTTATCTGTATTACGAATCAATAGATAAGAAGATATGTTATCACCCTCCAACACATCACCTAAATCCAGTGTTTGAGGATCAAAAACCAATAAACTTTTTTCACCAGAAACGACAACATGCGCCTGTTGTTGAATGGCATAAGGCATGACTTCAGCCCAAACCTCCATACTTCCCATGGCACAGACTAAGATAT
>JAUZQL010000119.1 GCA_030950975.1 Mariprofundaceae bacterium
AAACCATGTGATGGGAATCATCGCCAAGAAGGCAAGTGCCACTTGCAGAAACATATCCAAGGCAAAACCTAACCAGAAATTACGTTCTTTCACTGGCTCTGCAACCATGCGTGCAATAAAATAAACAAAGGTGTTCATCAACCCTTGCAACAGTGTGGTTGCCAACATATCGCCATTGGCAACATGTCCCATTTCGTGTGCCAAGACTGCTTTCAATTCATCATCGCTTAAATTCATCGCCAAACCAGACGACACTGCCACCATTGAATTATTACGACTTGGGCCCGTCGCAAACGCATTGGGAACATCATCCCAATAGACCCAAACTTCAGGCATGTTGATGCCTTCACGTTGAGCTAAAGATTGAACCGTGTCATAAACCAATTTTTCTTTGGGTGTGCTTGGTGAGGTGATTTGTTGCATTTCTGCGCCACGTTTTGCCATCCATTTGGACATCAACAACGAAATAAATGCGCCACCAAAACCAAAGACCAAAGACCACGTTAAGTTCATCGAAGCAAAAGAGTCACGGACATCAATGCCAAGCATCGGTAAAATAAAGTTGACGATAATCGTGCCACTGATCATCAATGTGACCATGATTAGAATATTGGTGAGGATGAGTAATCCAATACCTTTTAGTGATTTCATATAGTTCATTCCTCCAAAGAATTTAGCTCATATTTAGGGTTGTTTTGTTGATTTTTCAAGCTTTATATTCGACGGATGCCCACTCACCCATGATATGCGTGGCAATATGGGTTAAGCCCAAACTTTCATAGGTTCGTCGATTTAACGCAACTTGGCTTTCTAGCAAACCCGATAAAATAAGCTGTTTATCCACACAAGGTACTAATTTTTCTGCCATACCCAATAAGGGTCCAGCAAGAATATTTGCCACCACCAGTTCAAATGTTCTTTGCGGCGGTGTGTCTCCCAGCGTTGACCTTAAGGAAATAGCATTGATGTTGGCATTGACCTCACTGGCTTCCACTGAAATAGGGTCATAATCAATGGCATGAATATCTTTTGCGCCCAACTTAGCTGCTGTAATCGCCAATAATCCTGAACCTGCTCCCATATCCAACACACTTTCAGGCACATGTTGATGCAAACAATAGCGTTCAATGGCTTCCAAACATAAATAGGTCGTGGGATGCGTACCTGTGCCAAATGCCATCCCTGGATCAAGTACAATATCAATACGTCCATCTGTTGGTGCATCACAAAAAGAAGGGCGTACCCAAAGTGTTTCACCTACGGGCATGGCTTTCCAATATTTTTGCCAAGCTGTTTCCCAATCATCACCGAGCAGGGTAATTTTTGTTTGTTCAGCTTGTGCACCACTTAACAATGCCCCAGCCGCCAAACGTGCGCGCTGTTCTTCTAGTCCCATATCCTCATTGACTGCAAACCAAGCGATATGTGTTTCTTGTTGACTATCGTAATCGGTTTCAATCGATGTACCCAATGAATCCAAGCTTTCAGCAAGCTGTGAAAAACGTACTTCATCGACTGTTTCACCACTGATTCTAAGCTCCAAACATGTTATTGCTTGCATCCTTTGCTCTCCTTCGTTGAAATTGGCTTTTTATGACGCTTATTTTGAGAGGAACTTTGTGCCAAAATCCACCGCTTACCCCATGAAATTGACCCAATGTAGCCGCCTTAGTGATCCAGCATGTAACGATGTCATTGTTAAAATATCGTTGGAAAGATTAAATGGTCAAGCCATTCCTCACTTTATTGCAGGTCAATATGTTCGTGTAGGCATGCCGTTTATGAAAGAACCTGCACCCGCTTATTTTGCGATTGCCTCATCGCCTTATCATCAAGACTCTTATGAATTTGTCATTAAATCTGCCCAAGGCATGTCCGAATACCTTGTCAATTTGCCACTGGGTAGTGAAGTTGAAGTGGAAGGCCCGATTGGTAAAGGCTTCGATTTAAGTAATTATAAAGGCTACAATGTTATTCTTTTGGGTGTCGGTACAGGCATTGCCCCTTTGCGTAGTTTGTGGGGTAAAATCATTCAAGAACGTCAGGATTATGCCAAGGTGTCTATTTATGCAGGTTTTCTCACGGCATTACACACCCTTTTAACCGATGAAATGAACGATTTATCCAATCATGATATTGATGTTAGCTTATCCTTGACGACAGGTCATGAAAATTGGGAAGGTGCAGTGGGTTATGTCCAACATGCTTTGGCAGAAGATGCGCCCAACGCCGAGAATACGGTGGTGTGTTTGGCAGGTATGAGCGCTATGGTGGACGCTTGCACGGAAACTTTGCACAATCTCGGGTTTCATGACGATCAAATCCTCCTCAACTTCTAACCCAACCCTCCCCCTTCTTGCCTTGGATATTGGCGGTAAACGCATTGGCGTTGCTGTCTCTGACAGCCTTGGTATTTCCTGTCGTGGTGTCACATGTTTATTTCGTAACGATCAAGGTTGGCCGAAACAAACACTGAAAATTGTCCGTGAATATGGCAGCCAAGGCATTGTCATTGGCTTACCTAAAAACATGGATGGTTCAGAAGGTCATCAAGCCGATGATTGTCGTAGTGCAGCCAAAGATTTGGCGCAAGTCACCGACTTACCTATCTTTTTTCAAGATGAGCGTTTATCCACTTGGACAGCCAAAGAACGACTTTATGCCCAAGGGCTGAATGAAAAGAAAGTACGCGCCAAGCTTGATCAAACTGCGGCGGCGGTATTTTTAGAAGATTTTATCGCCAAACATTCCGAATCACTGGAGAAATAAGCATGCTTCAACCTTTATTTGGACTCAAACATATCTTTGGCATTGCAGGCATGAGCCGTTACCAAATCGAATCCTTG
>JAUZQL010000012.1 GCA_030950975.1 Mariprofundaceae bacterium
ACTTGTTGGAGATGTTGAAATATCCCTGAAGAATATACTCCATAAAATTGCCGAAGATAAAGGATTTACAATCCATGAAATGGAGGGTGACATTGATCATATTCATATTTTTGCATCAGCAAAGCCAAAAGTTGCATTAAAACTCTCGGATAGAGAGTGGACATGTCCACAGTGCAACACAACCCATGATAGAGATATTAATGCTGCCAAAAATATCCAACAAATAGGGCTGGAAGCGCCCGAATTAACGCCTGTGAAGAAAACGACCTCTGTGTTCTCTATAAAGAAAATACAAGCCGATTCAGTGAAACAGGAATCTCATGCATCAGTTTGATGCTCGGTATTTTCAATGCCGAGAGAACTTCACCTTTCCTATCCGCGTTTATTATGAAGATACCGACCATGCAGGTGTGGTTTATTATGCCAATTATCTCAAATTTATGGAACGTGGTCGCACAGAAATGTTACGCTCTTATGGCATTGAACAAAGTCAGCTTCAAACGAATCATGGTGTGGTGTTTGCGGTTACTGAAGCCAATATTCGTTACTTGATGCCAGCTCGTTTTGATGATGCTTTGCATGTTGAAAGTCAGATTCTCACACTCAAAGGCGCACGTTTAAGTTTTCTACAAAAAATTTACAGACATAAAACTTTATTAACTGAAGCAAGCATTCATTTGGCGTGCATGGATTTGAAAGGTAAACCGAAACGGATTCCATCAGCTATTTTAACGGCATTTAAAGAAAAAAGCATGCCTTGAGCTGTAAAAAATTCCCATTCAATCAAGCTTGAAGATAAAGATAAAATAGTTGTTTTGCAGCGATGCGGATGGTTGGCTATGCTGCGCCACCCTTGAAACAAATATAGCTTAAACATTTGGAGACTCTCGTCATGATAGATCGCACTTACTGTGGTGATTTTCGTAGTACACATCTTAGGCAACAGGTTCGCCTGAATGGTTGGGTTGAAACCAATCGTGATCATGGTGGTGTGATTTTTTTAGATATTCGTGATCGTTCGGGCATCGTGCAAGTGGTCGCTCATCCTGATACACCAGACATGCATGCTTTGGCGCATTCCATGCGTCAACAAAATGTCGTTGAAGTGATTGGTGAAGTCATTCTGCGTGGTGACGATTCAGTCAACCCCAAGCTTCCTACAGGTGAAATTGAAATCAAAATTTCTCAATTAACCTTGTTAAATCGTGCTGAAACACCGCCCTTTCCAATTGAAGATGATTGCAATACAGCTGAGCAACATCGACTCGAATATCGTTATTTAGATTTGCGTCGCCCTGTGATGCAAAAAAATTTAATATTGCGTCATAAAGTTACTCATGCAGCGCGTAATTATTTGGACAGCCAAGATTTTTTAGATGTTGAAACACCTATTTTGAATAAATCGACACCAGAAGGTGCTCGTGATTATTTGGTACCTTCTCGTGTCTATCCCGGTTCCTTTTACGCTTTACCACAAAGCCCACAGTTGTTTAAACAATTGTTGATGGTCGCAGGTGTGGATCGATATTATCAAATTGCACGTTGTTTCCGTGATGAAGATTTGCGTGCTGATCGCCAACCTGAATTTACCCAAGTCGATTTGGAAATGTCTTTTGTCAATCAAGATGAGATTATGGCTGTAGCGGAAGGTTTGATTTCATCGATGTTTGAAGCAGGTATGGGCAAAGCACCTGATGCACCCTTTCCTCGCATGACCTATGCCGACGCTATGGATAAATATGGTCTTGATCGTCCTGATGTACGTTTTGGTTTGGAACATATCGATGTAACAGACTTGATGAAATCGGTGGAGTTCAAGGTATTTAGTGGTCCTGCCAACAACGGTGGTTTGGTAAAAGTCATTCGTGTTCCCAATGGCAATAGCCTGTTAAGCCGTAAGAAAATTGATAATTATACCAAGTTTGTGTCCATTTATGGTGCAAAAGGCTTGGCATATATCAAGGTCAACGATAAAGATGACATTCCAAAGGGTTTGCAATCACCGATTGTCAAAAACTTATCTGAA
>JAUZQL010000120.1 GCA_030950975.1 Mariprofundaceae bacterium
ATACGAGATCAGGCTCATTTGGTGTTGATGCACAGGGGCAAATGGTGACAGCGAATGGTGATGTATTGCAGCCAGCCATCACTATTCCAGCAGATGCACTTTCTGTTAATATCGGATCAGATGGTACGGTTTCAGCAGCTCAACCCGGCAATGTATCATCAGTCATTGGGCAAATTAACACGGTTGATTTTAGTAACCCCGGTGGACTTAAGCTTTTGGGAAATTCGATGTTTCAACCGAGTAACTCTTCAGGTCAAGCGATTTCTGGGACAGCAGGCAGCAATGGTTTTGGTGCTTTGGCTCAAGGGACATTAGAAATGTCCAATGTCAGTATTGTTGAAGAAATGGTGAATTTGATTGCTGCACAACGTTCCTATGAAATGAACTCCAAAGCGATTCAAGCAGCCGATCAAATGCTTCAAACTGCCAATAATGTACGCCGTTAAGCTGTGATATGAAGATGCTTTATGCTTTTAAAATCATGATGATTTCAAGTTTTATCTTGATATTGCAAAGTGCTGCATGGGCTGATCCTTTGCATGATTCATTACAGGAATTTTTTAAGCAAGGGATTGTTTATCAAGGTGCCAAAGCGGAATTGATTAAAATGATACGTGAGCCGAATATTCAAGGACAAGTGCGTTGGATATTGCCGACATTAAGAAATCATGCGTCGCGTATATCTTTGATTGCTGAGCAAGGTAAAGGTCGTATGGCGAAACGCTGGTACGTGCCTGTCAACGTTCATTGGTGGGCAAATGTGATCACTGTGCGGCAAGAATTACCATCTCGCTCATTGTTACAGTCATCCATGTTGCAGCTAGAACGTCAGGATGTAGCAGGTCATGGTGGTGTGTTTTGGAAGTCTAAACAAGCTTTGATTGGTATGCGTTTAACCCGACCAATGCATGCTCATGATGTTGTATTTTCAAGCATGGTGAAGCGTCCGCCCTTGTTACAGCGAGGGGATAGAGTATCGATTGTTGCAGGCAACGATTTGTTTTCGGTGAGTGCTGATGGCATCGCCATGAGGTCTGGAAGTTTAGGTGAGAAAATCTTGGTACAAAACATGCGTAGTAAAGAGCGAGTGCAGGCGATTATTATGGATGCACATACGGTCAAGGTTCATATCTAAGCACTCAATAGGCTAGGTGCTCCCTGTGGAGGTGATAAGTGAATAAGAATATTCAACCATGCTGGATGATGATGTGTATCGTGTTGATATTACCAGCATGTGCCGCAACACCCACAGCCTATTCTATTCAAGAAGATAAAAA
>JAUZQL010000121.1 GCA_030950975.1 Mariprofundaceae bacterium
TGCGAATATCATTTCTTGAATCGTCATATTGTGAATAGGATAAGCAGTCAATGGAATCACCTTCTGACCATGATGCTTGAGTGCATCCATGACTTGAACCTCCAAAGATTCATCCTTCAATAAAGGATCAGCTTGAATCAATGTCCAAGTGTTAAGAACACCTGTCCAACCATGCCAATCATTGGACGCAATCAAGGCAATGCCACGTTCTTTTTGTGCTTGAAGCATGGCTTGGCGTACATCTTGATGTAAAGAATGATGTCCAAAATTCACAATCTCAAAAGCATCAACCCCAATCTGTGCTAAGTTTTGAACTTCTTTGACATCCAAATACAGTGCCACCACAGCCACCACACCACCATGCTTATGAATCACACGAATCAGTTTTTTGACCGACCATAAATGATCGGGTAAAGAAGCTGGCGGAAGCGGTGTTTTATTCCCTTCATACCAAGCCAATCCATTGGGCAAAGGCGTGCCTTTCTCCATACCCAAAACACTTAAATAGAAATGTCCGCCATAATAAACAGGGATTTCCAAACCGTTGATAATGCTAAGTGTATTCTTCTTCGGATAAGCAAATATATTTTGTTGCAAACTCGCATGATTCGTAAGAGCAACGATATCATATCCACGTTGTTGATGGATATTTAGATTATCGCTTAATGTAACGACACCATCATGAGATAATAACGTATGACTATGCAAATCACTTACAATATAAGTACTGTTTGGCTTTTCTAATATCCAGTTTGGTAAAGGTACAAGTAAAATAAAAATAAAATAAAAAAGACTCCCCCCAATAATTTTTGCCGATATCCATAAATATTCTTTGATATTATGATGTTTCCAGAAAAAATAAAGAAGATAGACACATAAACATATCAATCCCCATACAAAGAACGATAACATACCTATTCGAATATCAGGAAATGTTGCCAGTATATGAATAGGTGCTGATAAAGGTTCCAAAACTGAACCCCACCAAGAAAACTGTAATGTTATATCTTTGACTGCAAGGTCATTGCTAGCATTCAGAGGGTGAATAATTGACTCTCCCCCAATATAATGAATAAAACTTATGCTTAATAAGCCGTATAAAAAATAACTCATGTATCGGAATGAAAGAAATATCATATATTGTATTCGCCTTTGAAGTCTATTGCGATAAATTGTTTTCTTATGCTTGACTCAACATAGACTGTTCGATTTATATTTAATTAAAATGACATATTAACTTTCTTCAGTTGAATTGTCATTCTAATAAGAGGTTTTTAATTTATGTCGTTATCCGTAGAAAATTGTGTTTGCCCACTTTGTTCGAGTAGTAAAACATATAAAAAAAATTATCTATTTTCACCTTATCGCGTTGTTCAATGTAGCAGTTGCCAACTCTGGTATCTAAACCCTCGTTTAAGTGAAAAAGATATGCTTTCACAGTATTCGGATGATGCATATTTTGAAGGGAGTGATGGTATCAATGAAGGTTATAGTGATTATTCTGAGCAAGAAAAATCTTTACGACCAACTTTCTCTCGTTTTTTATCACTTTTAAATAATAAACAGCTTATAGGTGGTGATTTATTAGAAGTTGGCTGTGGTTATGGTTATTTATTGGATGAAGCGAAGCCTTATTTCAATCAAAGAGTGGGGACAGATTTTTCATTGGGTGCAGTTAAAAAAGCTTCTCTTTATGGTGATGAAATTTTTCATGGTGGGGTCAATGAAATTCCCGAAGGGAAAACCTTTGATTGTATTATCTCTATTGAAGTCATTGAACATATTTATGCTCCAAAAGTATTTGTCAGAGATTTGTATAAGCATTTAAAACCTGGTGGTCACCTTATTTTAGCGACACCAGATATGGGTAGTTTCTGGCGTAAAAGTATGCAAAAAAAATGGCCGTCGTTTAAGCTTCCTGAGCATGTTACATATTATGATAATGATACACTAAAAAAACTTTATAAAGATTGTGGATTTGAAGATATGCAGAATATTCCTTTTCCTCATGCTTTTCCGTTATCGGTCTTTTTTGAGAAATTAAAATTAGATTTTTTACCATGCCCAAAAATGAATATTTGTTTTCCTCATGTGGTTCTTGGTATGTCGGCTAGG
>JAUZQL010000122.1 GCA_030950975.1 Mariprofundaceae bacterium
AATGGCCATGTCATATTTTTTTTGGTATTCAAAAATATCCACCAATACTTGAATGGCGCGATGGCGAACGGATATAGGTAGATTGTTTGTATCGTTAATCATGGGGCTTATTCCTTTGTTGAGATGCTTCTTTGTTGCGCAGCTTTGACAACGGGTGCAAAGCCCATGCGATGAATAGGACAAGGACCAAATTCACGCAGTGCATCCATATGTAATTTGGTACCATAACCTTTGTGTTGGGCAAAATGATAGGCAGGATATTGATAATCCAAATAGCGCATCAAACGGTCTCTCACCACCTTGGCAACAATCGATGCTGCGGCAATTTCTTGAACTGAATCATCACCGCCAATCACGGCTTGTACATGGTAGGGCATGTCTGGAACTCGGTTGCCATCGACCAACACTTCGTTGGGTTGAAGGGGTAATGCTTCCACACAACGACGCATGGATAACATCGTGGCATGAAGGATATTCAAATGTTCAATTTCTTCGAGATTGGCTTGTGCTACGGCGTAACTTAAGGCATGACGGCGAATGTGATGGTAGTATTTCAGGCGTTTTTTCGCAGAAAGTCGTTTGGAATCACGGTATTGCCCCAACATCGGATCGTCAGGAGATAAAATCACGGCAGCGGTGACGACAGGTCCAGCCAAAGGACCACGCCCAACTTCATCCACGCCTGCTAATAATGTTGGGGACGCTGCAAGTTTAGTCATTTGCCTTGAAATAACTCTTTGATACCACCAATAGCCCCAAGTGTTGCCGTGGCATCAACTGGCATAAAGACGGTTTTATCGCCTTCACTTGAAGCTCCAATACTATTCAAGGTATCCAAATAACGAATGGCAATGAGATATTGGCTAAAACTTTGTTCTCCCAAGGCTTCTTTTAACTTGTTCAGTGCTTCTTTTTCACCTTGAGCTTCTAAAACACGGGCTTCTTTGTTGCCTTCTGCGACTAAAATGGAGGATTGACGCTCGCCTTCGGCTTTTAGAATAGCAGCACGACGTAAACCTTCAGCTTCTAAAATAGCAGCCCGTTTATCGCGTTCTGCACGCATTTGTTTTTCCATCGCGGCTTGTACTTCTTTGGGAACATTTAAATCTTGGACTTCCACACGTTTGACTTTGGCTCCCCAATCATCGGCAGCTTCATCCAAAGTGATTTGCAAGCGAGTATTGATTTCCTCACGAGAAGACAATGTTTTATCCAGTTCCATTTCACCAACCAAGCTACGCAGTGTGGTTTGACCTAATTTTTCAATGGCATTGGGTAAGTTGGAAATCCGATACACGGCATCGTGTGGATCTGTGATTTCAATGTAGAGTAAGGCATTGATATGAATGCTGACGTTATCACGTGTGATGACGACCTGAGATGGGAAGTCCAAGACGGTTTCACGAATATCAATTCGTTTGACGGTTTGTAGTGATGAATAAGATGTACTAGTAGAATCACCGAGTAAGCCACCCAATAAACCATTAGATGCAGGTGTTTTCCAAATAAATTCACGTGGTTGATCCAAGAACGGCACAATGAAATTGATACCGGGTGTGAGGGTGCGACTATAATTACCGAGTCGTTCAATCACCATGCGTTCGGAATTTCGAATGACGATGATGCCTTTGTAAATAAACACCAATACAACAGCAGCTAAGCCAATCCATATGATATTCATGTCCATAGTTAATGCTCCTTGATGGCTTCGAGATAAAGTGTGCTGCCATGGATGCGCACAATGCGTGCGGACTCACCAATATGCAAAACATCATCCGATTCAGCCGCCCAACTGACGCTTTTGTAATTGGCTCTGCCGCGTGGTGATACATCCTCAATAATAGTGACGATTTTTCCTTCCAAGTGAGAAATATCATCT
>JAUZQL010000123.1 GCA_030950975.1 Mariprofundaceae bacterium
ATCTATCTGGCCAAGTCAAAGGCGATTGAATAGGTATCACATGATAATCATTGGCAACACCTGCACGCTTGGCAGCAATCGTAATCGCATCAGGTAAATCACCCAACACATCAACCAAACCCAAACGTTTGGCATCCACACCGCTCCAAACATGCCCTTCGGCAATTTTTCTCACCTTTGCTTCATCCATGTCCCGACCTTTTGCCACCAAATGAATAAAACGCTGGTAGGTATGATCCACACCCATTTGAATCAAGGCACTCATTTCAGCTGATAAAGGGCGATCTATTCGCATCGACCCCGCTATTTTCGTCGTGCCAATACCATCCGTATGGATACCTAATTTTTCCAATGTTCGCGTGATATTTGGAATCACGCCAAACACACCAATCGAACCTGTCAAAGTTGTGGGTTGAGCAACAATTTCATCAGCCCCAGCAGCAATCCAATAACCACCCGATGCTGCCAGACTTCCCATCGAAACCACCACAGGTTTTCCTGAGGCTTGTAAGCGTTCGATGCCTTGTCGAATAAGTTCCGATGCCAAAGCCGAGCCCCCTGGACTATCGATACGTAACACCACCGCTTTGATGGCATCATCATCTTGTGCTTGTTGTAATAAATCAATCAAACTATCACTACCAATCGTACCTGTTGGCTGTTCGCCATTGACAATCGTACCACTGGCAACAATCACACCGACACTGGCACCGCTTTTTTCATCCTCTTGAGGAAGATGGCGAATATATGTTTTATAATCCAATTCTGGGATGGGTTCACTGCTTGTCCACGCAAGCTGTTGTTCTAAAAACAGCTTGGCATCATGATTGTCACCCAATTGATCCACCCATTTTTCTTTCATAAAAAATGTCGAAATATCACCATCATAGGCTTGTAAAAAACGTGCAGGATCATCCAATACGTCTTGTAAATGTTCGGGTTTAATGCCTCGCATGACTGCCACATCTTGTTTATAAGCTTGCCATAAACGTGATAACCAAAGCTTATTGGATTCACGTGCCGCAGGGGACATCGAATGACGAATCAAGGGTTCAACTGCTGATTTAAATTCACCCACACGAAAAATATGCACGTCAACATCAATGTTCTTCAAAGCCTCATCGATATAATTTCGATACACAGACAAGCCAGTCAACGCAATATTTCCCATGCTATGCAAGAAAATCGTATCCGCTGTGGCAGCTAAATAATATTGCGATTGGGAATAATTGTACGCCGATGCCAATACGGGTTTGCCACTTTGCTTAAAGTCTTCAATCGCACGTCTTAAGCTTTGCAGTTTTGCCAACGATGTATCTCCCATCGCTTCCAAATCCAAACGTAAGCCAACGATATGATCATCATTTTTTGCCGCTTTTAATGCCTGAATCAAATCACCCAATACAGCTTGATGCGTATCTGGAAGCGAAAACGATGAGGCATCTGGGCGTTTTAATGCTTCTAACAATGCCCCTTCTGGATTTAGAACCAACACGGCTTTATCTGGCACAGCAGGTTCATTGCTATAATAACTTCCGACTAGCAATACAAGTAACACTAAAAATACAAGATACAATAATACACGACGTGTACCATCCAAAAATCTAAAAAATTTCATAAAAAGATGTTTCATATATGTTGTATTCCTATTTTTATTATTTCACTGACCTTACTCAGCCCGTCATTCTATACTTCACGATAAGAAGTAAGCTATGATAATAGTCTACTCAAAAGATAGGACACACTATAAATCGTCAGGGTGCAATTAAAAGTGGCAACAGATATGTGGTTCAAAAACGCTTGAAATTAGCGGGTGCTTGGTGGAAAAGTGAGAATGTTAATTCCATGTTGGCATTATGCGTAACTCGAGCCAATGATGAGTGGGAAGCTCTTGCCAAGGCGGCGTAATTTTTTTGCCGATTCTCCGCACTTTTAATTGTACCCATCCGACACTGGCAGAATGTTATAAAATAGCTGCGTTACATTGCAGTCATCAACTAAAAAAATACCCTTGATATTTGCGCAAACGATAACCCTTGCCACAATGCGCCTATGAATCAAAAAACTTCCGCTCAAATTCTTGATGGCAAGGCACTTGCCAAACGTATGCGCATCTCCATGTGTGATGAAAGCACGAAACTAAAAGAAACGTATGGTCGCACACCAGGTTTAGCTGTAATTCTTGTTGGCAATGATCCAGCTTCCCATGTCTATGTAAAAAATAAAAAAATTGGCTGTGAAAATGCAGGTATTGCTTCTTTTTCTTATGAATTAAATGCAGAAACCACGCAACAACACCTCTTGGGTTTGATTGGTGAATTAAATGCTGATCCGAAAATAGACGGCATCTTGGTGCAGTTACCTGTACCCAATCATATTGATGTCAATTCGATTTTGAATGCCATTGACCCAAGTAAAGATGTCGATGGTTTTCATCCTTACAATATCGGTTGTTTAACCGTACGTCAGCCAGCCCTACGCTCTTGCACACCGTATGGTTGCATGAAATTACTTGAAGAAACGGGGCAAGATTTACACGGCAAAGAAGCCGTGATTGTCGGCGCATCGAATATTGTGGGTCGCCCGATGGCAATGGAATTATTGCTCGCTGGCGCAACGGTGACGGTATGCCACCGTTTCACGAATAATCTACAAAGTCATATTGAACGTGCGGATATTGTGGTCGCTGCGGCAGGTAAACAGGGTTTAATTGAAGGCTCATGGATTAAAAAGGGTGCAACCGTGATTGATGTTGGCATTCATCGTCTTGCCGATGGTTCATTAACAGGCGATGTCGATTTTGAGGAAGCAGCCAAACGCGCCGCTTGGATTACACCTGTTCCCGGTGGTGTCGGTCCGATGACCATTACCATGTTGCTTGCCAACACCTTGACGGCATTTAAATTGCACATGGGTGATGATTCAGCACAAGCGTGTTCATAAACGATGTTCATGGCTTAAAAACAACGAAAAACCTATAAAATCAACGACGGCTGCAACATTGGCAGCGTACGGAGAATAAATGTCTGACTTATTGAAAACACCACTGTTTGATGCACATGTGGCATTGGGCGGTAAAATCGTACCTTTTGCAGGTTATGAACTACCTGTGCAATATAAAAATGGTGCGCTTAAAGAATATACAGCAGTGCGTGACGGTGCTGCGGGTATCTTTGATATTACCCATATGGGGCAAGTGCGTGTGCAAGGCGTTGATGCGTTAAAATTCTTGCAATATGTGACCACCAATGATGTCTCTAAATTGATAGATGGACAGGTTCAATATTCGGCATTGCTGAATGAACAAGGTACATTTATTGATGATATTACCACCTATAAAATCAGTGATGATGCGTATTATTTGTGTATCAATGCGGCAAACCGCCATAAAGATGTTGCCCATTTAACCACTGAATCCAAGAACTTTGATGTAACCGTTCAAGATGAATCGGATGCAACAACCTTGTTGGCACTCCAAGGTGCAAATGCCCAAACTGCATTGCAATCATTGACGGATATCGACTTGGAATCCATCGGATATTATAAATTTTCTCAAGGTCAGATTGCTGGCGCTTCTGGCATTATTTCCCGCACTGGTTACACAGGCGAAGATGGTTTTGAGATTTATATTCCCAATGAGATTGCCATCGAAGTATGGCAGGCATTATTAGACAAGG
>JAUZQL010000124.1 GCA_030950975.1 Mariprofundaceae bacterium
TTTAGAAAATTCGGGTAAACGCAGGGCATTAGCCTTGCAAGTCATGCGCTTACATGAGCAATGGATGCATGATTATAGTTGACGATTTTGTGGGTGGTTTGTAGAAATGCGCAGTTGCCGTTCGGCAGTTCATTTTTACACGGTTCGCCCATGCGTGTTCATTCATTTAAATTAAGTGCGATTAGACGAACAGAATGGGATGATTATTTATTTCTGCGACCCTTATGTTGTTTCTTACTGTGTTCCCCCGACCTTATTGGAGTTTGTATGACATCTGAAGAAAATTCAGTTATTGAAAAAAAAGTAGTGAAAAAATCTAAAGACCTTGTATCTGAAACATCGGATGAAAAGAAACCCGTCGTGAAGCGTCGGGGTCGTCCGCGTAAAGTGGCTGTTGAAGATGCAGGTTCTGTGGCGAAAGAAGATTCCCCCGCGACAGCTGTTGTAGATGTTGAAAAAAAAGCCCCTGTGAAACGTCGCGGTCGCCCTCGTAAAGTGGATGTCGAGCAGGAAAAAATAGCTGAAAAAAGTACCCAAGAAACGGTTAAAGTGACTGATTCTTCGGCAGAGATTGCGATCACTCGAAATGTTGAAAAGTCTGAGCCAAAGCCAAAACGGAAACGCATGCCACGCAAGCCCAAAGTTGTTGAAGTGAGCGATTCTGTGGTGGAAAAAGTAACAGAAGAAGCCCAACAAGTTGTACCGAAGACAGCTGAAAAAGATGAAAGTCGTGCGCCTCGCCCTCAGAATAATCGAAATAATACGAATCGAAATAACAATAAAAATCGCAATAATAATAATACCAATAACCGTACCCTTGATAAACGCCGCCGTAATAATCAGAAAATTGAAGAAGATGAGGCAGTATCGGATAAATTATCAGGTGTTCCCTTACATATCCGTGATGTAGCAGCCATGCTTCCAAGTGAGTTGTTGGAAAAAGCGGATGCACTTGGCATTGATAATTTGGCAGGTATGCGTAAACAAGAACAAGTATCGGCTGTATTGCGAGCTCATGGTTTGCATGGTGGAACAATTTATTCGGAAGGTGTGCTTGAAATTTTACCCGATGGATTTGGTTTTTTACGTTCAGCAGAAGCCAATTATCTTTCGGGTCCTGATGATGTGTATGTTTCAACCCATCAAATTAGACGCTCCTTTTTGCGTAAAGGCGATACGGTCACAGGTGAAATTCGCATTCCGCGCAAAGGCGAAAAATATTCAGCCTTAAAAACAGTGGATAGCATCAATGGTGAACCACCTGCGGTGGCGAGAACCAAAGTATTGTTTGATAACTTAACGCCATTATATCCAAATGAACGCTTGGTCATGGAAATTGCTGATCCCACCCATAAGGATAAAACAGGGCGTGTGATTGATTTGGTTTCGCCGATTGGCAAAGGGCAACGTGGTTTATTGGTGGCTCCGCCACGCACGGGTAAAACGATGATGATGCAATCGATTGCGCATTCAATCGAACAAAACCACCCAGAAGTAACCATGATGGTACTGTTGATTGATGAGCGTCCTGAAGAAGTAACCGATATGAAACGTTCGGTGAAGGGTGATGTTGTCGCATCGACCTTTGATGAGCCAGCGAGTAGGCATGTGCAAGTGGCTGAAATGGTGATTGAAAAAGCCAAACGTCTGGTCGAACATGGTAAAGATGTGGTTATTTTATTGGATTCGATTACACGTTTAGCGCGTGCTTACAATACGGTAGTGCCATCTTCGGGTAAGATTTTAACAGGTGGTGTGGATGCCAATGCCTTGCATCGCCCTAAACGTTTCTTTGGTGCTGCACGCAATATCGAAGGCGGTGGGTCTTTGACGATTATTGCCACGGCTTTGGTGGATACAGGTTCAAAAATGGATGAAGTGATTTTTGAAGAATTTAAGGGTACAGGCAATATGGAAATCAACTTGAATCGCAAGTTGGTGGATAAACGTGTGTTCCCTGCGATTGATATTGCACCATCGGGTACGCGGAAAGAAGAACTGTTGATTGATGCTGAAACGCTGAAGAAAATTTGGGTATTACGCAGAATTTTATCACCGATGAATGCGGTGTCATCGATGGAATTTTTATTGGATAAATTGGCCTCAACCAAAGACAATGAAGAGTTCTTTGAACGTATGAACCAATAATGTATGGGCGTATGTATGGACGTATGTATGTGCAGTTTGCCTTGCTGATTAGCATGGTTTTCTTGGATCAGTGGAGCAAACACTGGATTGAACAGCAATTGCCATTTTTTCAAATGTCAGTGTTGGATGGTTATGTCAATTTGGTTCAAGCGCATAATTTTGGTGTGGCTTTTTCGATGTTTGCCGATTGGAATCATGCATGGCGTACGAATCTTTTATTGATGATGACAGGCGGTATTGCATCGTTTGTTGCCTTTTGGTGGTGGAAAGAACGTGCGAAATCAGGGCTGGAAACATGGATGTTTGTGCTTATTTTAGCAGGTGCAATAGGCAATATTTGGGATCGTTTGACCTTGGGTTATGTGGTTGATTTTCTTGATTGTTATGTGGTTTTTCAGGGTGTTGAATACCACTGGCCAGCCTTTAATGTGGCAGATAGTTGTATTTCCATCGCTGTTGTGGGTTTGCTTGTTTCGAATTTCATGGCTGCAAAAAAAGCATAGGAGCATCAATATGTGCGAAGAAAAGGTCAATCGTTGTGAATGTTTGGGAAAAACTTTTGCACAACTTAAAGAACTTGGTTCATTGGAAGCCGCTGTTGCTGCGGGAGCGGGTCAAGAATGTGAAGGGTGTTTGCCGTATTTAAAATTAGCTTTTGACTCTGGTGAAGATGCGTTTGAGCTTGAAGACCCACGTTTAAGTCAATATGAATAAATAACATGCTGATGCGCCAACATTCACCATTATTGCTGTCGCTTGCTTGTTTGATGATTGTGATTGCGGGTATCCAAGCCGCCGCTTCAGTTTTAATTCCTTTATTGTTATCGCTATTTATGGCGTGTATTTGCTTACCGCCTTTGCGTTTTTTATTGGATAAAGGTGTGTCATCGGCATGGGCGATTACATTGGTGATGATTGGCTTGGTG
>JAUZQL010000125.1 GCA_030950975.1 Mariprofundaceae bacterium
CCATGACCATGTGGATTGGCAAACGTTTGTTAGGGACGCATTGTGTGGGTTTAGCCAATATTATTTTGGACGATACGATGATCATGCCCGAATTATTGCAAGACCATGCTAACGTCGATGAAATTGTGGCAGCGGTGCGAGCACTTTTGAAAAAATCACCTGAGTATCATGCGCAACGACAGGCGTTTGATGATTTAAGATGTCGTTTGGGCAAAGAAAACCCCAGTGATAAGGTGGCGAAGATGGCATTTGAGATGGTTCAACGATGAATAAGACTTACCGTGATGGCTTGCTTCTGTTGGCTTATTGTGGATTTATTTTCTTTTTATCGTCTCAATCGACCTTGATTGATACGCCCCTCGACTTTGCCAATAAAGATAAAGTGATGCATGCCTCCGCTTACGCCATCTTGGCATTATTCGCATGGCGTTTTTTTCGTCATCATCTGCAAGCTGTGCATGTTTTGGGCATCATCAGTGTTCTGTTTGCGTCTATCTATGGCATCAGTGATGAATTTCATCAATCGTTTGTGGTGGGGCGAGATGCAGATGTTTGGGATTGGGTTGCCGATACAACAGGTGCAAGTGTGATGGTATGGGTGTTGTACCACTGGCGACTTAGGAAGGTTTAATATGCGAGTATCGAGTTTACCCAAAGTTGTGGTGGCAGAAGATTCCTTGCCCGATATTCCTCGCCAACATAGCAACCCAACACGTTGGCAAGGTGAGCACTGGGGAGATTTTGTTCAAGCTTTGCAAGATGTGGGCATCAAAATCCGTGAGAATAAGTTTGAAACAGGCGTTTATATCACCGCTGCAGGTGGTTTAGCGCACGGTTTGCCACATGGTGTGGTGATTGCGAAATCGGCTGAACAAATTGCGCATTTAATGCAACTTGCCCAAAAATTTGAAGTACCTGTAACCACACGAGGTGGCGGTTTAACGACTGAAGGTGAATCGGTGGCATTTGGTGGCGTATTGCTGGATATGACAGGCATGAGCCGAGTGCTTGAAGTGGACAAAAACGCCCTCACCGTGCGCACGCAAGCGGGTATTTCTTGGCATCATTTGGCAGAGCATATACGGCGTGACGGTTTGGATTATCTTTCTGCGCCGCT
>JAUZQL010000126.1 GCA_030950975.1 Mariprofundaceae bacterium
TACCTAGTGAGTTGCGTGGGAAACCTGCCTTATCCAATAATATTTCCGCTTTTTGAGGATTAAAAGGCGTTAAAGCGAGTTTTGTGGAAGCCCAGTGTTTGGGGGTCAACACGGTTTCTGCCAAGATGGGTAAATCCGACAACAAGGCTTGTTTTAACCGTGAACGATTGATTGCCAAAGCCAGCGCCTTGCGTACACGAACATCTTTAAGGATTGCATCTTGAAAATTCATCCCAATATAAGAAAAAGTCGTTGATGCTTGGGTTGCAATACGCAGTTGTTTTTGACGTTTTAAATAGGGCAATAATTCAGCGGGTAAATCATTTTGCATCAAATCAATTTCACCACGAACCAATTTTAAACTTCGTGTCACCGCTTCTTTGACACGTAAAAAATGCAAGCGTTGAATATTGGATTCAGGGCTTTTGATTACACGTTGTAAAATCAAATGATTGCCATGCCATGATGCCAGTTTGAATACACCACAACCTATCGTCTGATGAGGGTTTGTTTTTTTCTTGGCGTAATTAGCGGGTAAAATACCCAATGATAACCGTGTCAAAAGCGAAGCATCTGGTTTTTTTAAACGAATTTGGAGCGTATCATCATTGATGGCTTGTACATGCTCAATGGCAGCAAAACCTGCACGCAAAGGGCTGGCATTTTTTTTATCCAGCAAGGTTTCTAAGGTTACTTGGACATCGTTTGCCGTTAATCGTGAACCATCATGAAAGAAAATTCCATGTCGCAAATGAAACACCCACACTAACGGCGAAGGATGTTCCCAAGAACGTGCGACATCAGGCTGTGGTTTCCAATGGTCATCTAATTTCACCAAACCTCGATGCATCAATTGTTGAATCTTATGGGAGGCTGCATCTGTGGCAAAACGTGGGTCAAGGCTCATCGGTAATTGTGCTACACCAATTCGCAACTCACCTTGCTGTGGCAGATTTTGCTGGCAAGACACAAGATAAAAAACACAACTTAACCATAACAGGATTCGCATCAACGAACCCACAAACTCATGCTCTCCACATGTCCAGAATAAGGAAATAAATCCAATGCTCGCAAAGATTTCAAACGATACCCCTGTTTCAATACTTCCAAAGCATCACCTTCTGCCGCATGGACATCACAATGAATCAAAATCAGGCATTGAGGCATCAAACGTGGCAATAAACGACAAATTGCCTTTGCCCCTTTGCGTGGTGGATCCAATAAAAGCACATCAGCGCCCACAAAAGGGGTGATGTCAACAGGCTTAAATAAATTGGCTTGTTGATAATGAGCATCCAATTTAAGACGTTTAGCATTGGCATTGGCAGCACGCACACTGGCAATATTGACTTCTGCACCCAAGATTTGCATCCCCGATGCCGCCAAAGGCAAGGATAAGTTCCCTACACCTGAAAATAAATCCACCACACGTCTTGCACCTTGGCACCATAGCAAGAGTTGCTGAATCATGCTTTCATTGCCGAAGCGTTGACCTTGTACAAAATCATCGGGACCAATATGCAAGGCAATCGACTGTTTGTTTGTCGGTAAAACATCCGATAAGGCAAGCGTAGGTTTGGATATAGGTCTTAACGATGCACCACAGCGTTGCCAATATTGAATGGCTAAGTCTGTACATTGTGGCAAAGCATCCGCAGCCAACATTATTTTTTCGGCATACGTCAACACCACATGAATACCATCACTCAGTTGCACGGCATACACCGATTCAGGCACAACATCCGTATGTTTAGAAAAATATCGTTCCAAACTTTGCCGCAAGCTATTCAACGCATCCGTAAGCACCATGCAATGCGGTGTAAGCACCACATCATGACTTTGATAAGCAAAAAACCCCAAGTAAACACCATCTTCACGCTGCTCCACCTGCCAGCGTACACGCCGCCGTTGGCTATGCTCGTTCAAAACTCTTGTTTCGATGGGAAACCACTCTGTTTCCACTTGTAAGGCAGTATCAAACGCATGTTGAACCCATGCAGATTTTAAGCTTGCTTGTTCACGTTCATCGACATATTGCAAAGCACAGCCACCACACTGTTTTGCCACAGGGCAAGCTGCTTGAATGCGCTTTGTCGATGGTTTTACCACTTGTTCTAAATGGGCATACATCACACCACGCCGTTTATGGGAAGGTGATATTAAAATTTCATCATCCGTGACAGCATGCCGCAAGCGGTAAGTCTCACCCTCCTCTGTACGCGCCAATGCCTCACCTTCAGGCAATATGCGTTTCACTTTGGCTTTCAAAACACGATGCTTATTCAAGTAAACGAATCGGTCCTAAGATCATTGGGGATGATGAGGTTAAACGAATACGCACACTTTTAATCGACGAAGGCAATGATTTTTCATCAATACGCATGGGTTTAGAAATATCATGTTTCGTCAAATTTAACACCGTATGCCATTTGAAATGTTCATCTTGTACTTCCAACTTTATTCGATCGCCATCAAACAATGCCCCTTGGACACTGGCTTGTTCAATCACAATCGCTTTTAGGTGTACGGCTTCATAAAAATAAAGGCGTACGCCACCTTTTTTAAAGCTCGTGAAAAACGTTTTTTTCTTGGTGACAGGTAAATCCTCAAAATAACGATGGCTCGCACCATGAAATTCATGGGCTTTTAAAACATCGACTTTGCCACCATATTGTCGGCGCATTTTATATGAAACACGTTCTAAAATATCTTTTTCGCGTACTGGAACAAGCTTCTTCTTCACGATGGGCTTCGCTTTTACCTCGACTTTTCTGACAGGCTTTGGCTTCTCCACAATAGGGGCTTTTGTAACAGGTTTTGCTGTTTCTGTTTGGACTTCTGTGCTTACTTTTTTTGTTTCGTTTTCTTTTACAGCCACCATATTATTTTGTAGGGAAGCTGCGGGTGTTTGTTTGATAGGTGTTGCAAATGACTTAACTGCTGGTGTGGTGTGTGATGTAGGCTGCGTTGGATGTGCTGGCAACAATGAATCTGAAGGTTTTTCATCATCTTGCATCAACCAAATTACAAAGCTAAAGATGCATATAAAACTTAAGCCCAGTACAATAAGATGAGGTTTTTTCTTCCACCAGACTTGTTTGAGTTGTTGCCATTGTTCTTCGTTTTTTTCCATATCCAACTCAAAGTATTTGGTCGCA
>JAUZQL010000127.1 GCA_030950975.1 Mariprofundaceae bacterium
CTTGTATATCATGCCAACCCAAGCTTCGGAACATCTTTTGTAAGATGATGATGTGCCCATCCAATGCTTGAAATGTGTGTAAATCCACATCAAGTTTAGCACGTTCACGCACCGACATATCCGATTCAATACTGCTACCAAAAGCCAGTGTTACTTGATGACCTGCTCGTTGTTGTTCAATCGCCGATAACAAGGTGTTTACAGCCGAACCACCTCGATCCATGCGGGTAATTAAATGTAAAATTTTCATAACATCAGGCGAATAGCATTGACCAATACAGCATCATGTTTACCCCAAGAAAAATAGTTTGCCGTCTCTTTGCTTAAGTTTTTCCGCTGCGCTTCATCAGGAATGTTTGCCAAATACGTCAACACAGCTTGCGCCAAAGCATCGGGCGTTGGCTGTTCTGCGACTTGATTGAGTGCATGCCAGCCGACCACATCAGGATTCGCTCCAACAGGTGTCGCAATCACGGGTAAACCTTGCACATTGGCTTCTAAAGTAACCAAACCAAAGCCTTCTAAGGAACGTGTCGGTAACATAAACGCATCGGCTGCCATTATGTATTGTTTTACTTTGTTCTCAGATAAAAAACCGACAAAATGAATCACATCCTGCATACCCAAGACGTTCGATAAGCCTTGCAAAGCAGCCTTAAACTCGCCATCGCCAATCACATCCCACATCACATCAGGGCGATCGACATGCACAATAGCCGCCGCTTGAATCAATAAATCGACACCTGTACGCGGCACTAAATTTCTCAAGGTGATAATATGCGGTTGATTGGCTGTTTCTCCCCATAATGTCTGACGCAACAGTGATTTGTCTTGTGCTTGCTTATCACCTTTGATCGGGTCAATGCCCCCCGCAGCAATGCGAATCGTGTTTTGTTTGATTGAAAAGAAGTCTTGTAAACGCTCACACATAAATTGACTCAACACCAAAGACGATGTGGCACTTTGATATACGGATGTTTCCAAGCGACGCATGGCAGCAATCACCAATTGTTGCTTCCAACTTCCACCTAAACCATGTCGCGTGGCATATTCTTCAAATGCGAATGAATGACAGACTTGTAAACGTGGTAATGTGCAACCAGCCTGCATCAATGCCCACATGGTGAACGGTTGTTCTGCCACGATGACATCAAAACCCTGATGGGTTTGCCACCATGCTTTTGCGGATGTTTTCAATTCTTGTAAACCTTGCCAGCCACGTTGACCTGAAAACGGTAAACGATGTTCCACGACACCCGATGGTAAACATAAACGCAAGGGCGCATCGGGCTTGGGTTGACGTGTGACAACCGTGACATCTAAACCATCTTTGAGCAAAGCACGAATATGATGATGCAACATCCGTTCTGCGCCACCAATTACATATTCAGCCGAAACATCAGCGACCACCAACACACGTTTGTCACGTTGCCTCAAAATTGCCACCCCCGTTGTTGCATCCAGCGATTCATTAACAACAATCCCCACAAAATATCCGAACGATCTCTGCCTTGTTGATGTTGAGACCATTGGTATTGAATAAATTCAGGGCGAATCAAACCGCCCAAAGGCTTGTTTGCGATTAAGGCTTCGACTTCGCCCGTTAAATCAGATCGCAACCAATGTTTAATCGGTGCCATAAAGCCTTGTTTGGGGCGATAAACAACATCATGGGGTAAATCATCACAGGCAATGTCTTTCAATAAGACTTTGAGTTTTTCCTGCCACGGAAAGCCTTTGACTTTGCATGATTCAGGCACATTCATCATGAGATTGATTAAATTGGTATCTAAAAATGGCGCACGTAATTCCAAACCATGTGCCATGCTCATGCGATCACCGACCACCAATAAGTCATCACTGATATAACTTTGTAAATCATACGCCATAGCGCCATTGACCACACCATAATAGTTTAACAAACCTGACAAACCACCATAAACATCGTTGCTATTTTGCCATTTTTTTTCCGTATTTATTGCATGCGGTAGAGTAAACATCTGTTGCCAATCGGCTTCAACCGTGCTTGTCCAAGCCTGATAAGCTTGCGCTGCATCCATATCAAGACCTTGTAAAAAACGGCGCAACCGTCCGCGAACATTACGGCTGGAATCGCTATCACCCCAACGCTTCAAT
>JAUZQL010000128.1 GCA_030950975.1 Mariprofundaceae bacterium
AAAATACCCTCGATACAAATATTTGATATTGGGCTGTTATGAAGAAACAATACCTTCATCATCTTTATAGTAAGAAATATAGAAATCATACAGTATGTTAGGTCAAACATCTAAAGCACCTTTATGGCATACTCAGCATAAGGACTCAATTGAGGGGCTGAAGCGAGCGTAGCGAGCGAAGTCCCTCTCGAATTGCCTTGTTAGGCATGGTATAGCAGTCAAAGTTTGGAAGCATTATCTGCTTTTTATGCACTTTTACCTCCCTAGAAATATCATACTCTAGGATGCCCTTTGCCAGAAATTCTGCCAAATTAACAGGAACCGCATTCCCAATCATTTGTTCGAGGTTAGTTTTTGTGCCTTTAAATTTGAATGTTTTTGGGAATGTTTGCAGGTAACTTCTTTCAATTGTTGTTAAAGGGCGAATATCAGACAAATCTATGTGTACTGGATCACCAGAATGTTTATTGTAGCCAGAAGGTATCGGTCTATTAACTCCTCGTACTGTAGGGCTTGGCTCATCAATAGAAAAAACACCTCTTCTGTTATAGTTTCTTGGATGACGATAATAATATTCAAGCCCTAAACTATTTCCTAGATAGTCTCGAATTGTCATCTGTTTAGTATTCAAGTTTTTTCTTATAATGGGTATTATTTCATTATGCTTAATACCCATGCTTCCAATAAGGAAAAATCGTTTTCTTGCCTGCGGCACATTGCAATACGAAGCATCAAGAATGATTGTTGTAACCCCATATCCAGCATCTGTATATTGTTTAACTACATCTGAAAGTATTTGGCTCTTTTTTATGCGTTCAACATTTTCCATAACAAACCACTTAGGCTTATATGCACACACAATATTGGCGAAATGATACGTTAAATCCGCCCGCCCAAGGGATTCATCTCTTTTGCCAGCAGAAGAAAAATCTTGGCATGGAGGTCCACCAGCGATCATATCAGGATTATATTTCCTTATAATTTCAAGCGTACCCTCCTCATCTTTTAAGTCATGTAGGTAACACTTATGAGAGAAGTTTTGATTGTAAACATCAACTGCTTTATCCCAATTATCAATGGCTGCTAGAACATTAATACCTGCCTTTTGAAACCCTAAACTAAGACCACCGCAACCAGAAAATAAATCTACGCACTTCATTGGTTAAAAAGCTCTGGAGAATTAAAAATAATTGCATCAAACCTACGTTCAGGACTTAGTAAGCTCTGCCCACCTCCTAAAATGATATTTCTAATTTCTAACTTTGAAATAATAGGGCTCTCTAACCTCGCGCAAGACATGTACTTATTGGTTATGTTACCAGCTGAGGCAAATGCTTTATCATTTTTAGTATTGTATGAAAGAGTATCTATGATTTTTTCAGAATCGAATTTACCATACTCTTTAAAGTCGGAAAGCATTTTATATAGCCATATAGTAGTTCTTGTTTGACGGGTAATTTTCTTTGCATCAGCATTTCTATTGGCTATTTTAGAAATGAAATTACTAAACCCTGCATCACTCCATACAAATACATCCAAGCATTGTTTGGCTAACTCAGGAGATTTGCCTACTGTTTTCCATATGGGTTGAATTAGAAAAGGAGATTGTCCTTTTTCAGAGGCTAAAGATATTTCTTCAATCGAATTAACAATATTTCCGATATGAGGAAGGACTTGAAGTGGATCCGACCAATCCTCTATATTCACACAAGCTAAATGTTTACATACCGATTCTTGAGAGTTTAAAGCAAGGCTACATGCTAAATAAACAATAGTATCAGGACGTACAACTATTTCAGTACCATATAAACTATCATCCAAATTACATGTCGTATTATCAGGAAGTGCGGTCAATTTAACTTCAAGTCCTGCCAAACACTCCCCTGTACTTTGTTTCTGAATTACGAGGTCAGTTCGAGGTAGTGTTCCAATAACAAACTTTTGAAAGGGCGTGTGTTGTGCTTCAAAAGCGAAATATAAGTCTTCACTATTGGCAGATATATTAAATACATCTTGAATTTTTATAGTCGTTGGGACATATACTCCATTCTGTATCGATAAATAGTTAGCCTCAATATTTTTTGATGCCAGATAACAACATAAAGAGGCTGGAAACGAAGAATTAAATTGGTTTTTACCCCAAGATTCTTTTCTGGAAAAATCTCTATTTGTTTTTGACAATCCAAATAGGCTAGGTGATTTCTTGTTTTCGTTATTCATAATATTCTATTTCATCACCTCAAGTTGTATTTTCTTTTTATTGATGAGGTGAGAAGTATAACATGATTGCTAATATCTTGAATATTCTTGCCATTATTCTCCATCAAGTGGCTAACTTTCTGTATGCCTTTTAATGTCTGCTATTCGAAACCGTTATTGAGAGCTTAATAAAATTTCAATACGACGATTTTGAGCTCGCCCAGTTTTAGTTGCATTGCTTGCTTTGGGTTCTGTATCTGCATGACCTTCTACGCGAAAAGCATTGGGCGCAATATGATGTCCCCAAACTAACAGCCGAACGACGGAAGCAGCACGTAACGATGATAAATCCCAGTTGTCTTGAAAGACACCATTGCGTTTGTTGACGTATAAATTATCGGTATGACCAATAATACGAACAATACCACCTTGTTGAATATGCTTTTTGATGACATTCACCAGTTTAGCAATGGCAAGACGACCTTGTTTATTAAGTTTGTATTGCCCTGATGAAAAAAGAATCGAATTTAGCATGGTGACTTTAATGGATTGGTTTTTTAGCTGTTCCACCATGACCGTTTTTTCTTGAACTTCATTTTTTAAGGTACGATTGAGTTCTTTTAAATTGGCCTCTTGTGCCAATAAACGATTGTTTTCAGCAATTAATTTTATTTTTTCTATTTTTAATAATGAGGCTTGTAGATCGCTTTTATGGGCATCTTGCATGACCGAATCAGTCTTTTTGGTGTTTGTTTGGCAGCCTGTGATGGCTAATATGAGTAACAATAAGCTTACTATTTGCGTTTTTGTTATGGTTTGAATGTGCATGTGAATCATCTCCATTAAAGGGATTTATTTTTGGCATCTTAAACTCTAACTTAAACTATCATGTGTCAAAATAGATGTTGCCAAGTTTAGTGTAAAAAAGACTTATTCTTTCACCAACCACTGAATGCTCGATTTACCTTTTTCTCCGAGTAAATGAGCATGAATCCATGACAATGATGCTTGCATGGCTGCTTGGGCATGCCAAGGAGGGTTCACAATCAGTAAACCCGAACCTTGCATTTGCATATCTGGAAAATGACCACGCATTTCAACCCGTAGAATATTACGAATGGCTGATTTTTTGAAGGCTCGAAACAATTCAATGTCACGCCCTGCGGGTAAAATAGGATACCAAATGACATAAACACCCGCTCGAAAGTGTGCATAAATATCAGCAATGCTTTCGGCAATAGCTTGGTATTCTGTTTTATCTTCAAACGATGGATCAAGAAAAATCAATCCACGTTTTTCTTTGGGTGGCAAAAAAGCATGTAAGGCTTCATAGGCATCACGTTGATGCAAAGAAAAACGGCGATGGCTGCGAAAACCTTGGCGTAAAGCATTAAATTCTTGGGGGTGTAAATCACATGCTGCCAAGCGATCCATCGGGCGAAGCATGTGGGCGAGCATCGCTGTTGAACCAGGGAAACGTGAAAAACCACCGTCAGGATTTTCCACTTCAATCAGAGATTTCCAGCGCGCCACACCTTCGGGAATATCGTCATCTTGAATCGGCCAAAGACGTGCAACACCTGTATCAAATTCATGTGTTTTTTGTGCATCTTCAGCATGTAAATCATACATGCCACGTCCTGCAAAAGCATCCAACATAAACATGGGTGTGGCTTTTTTCTGCATTCCCGCCACCACATCACCCAAGATGATGTGTTTGAGAATGTCGGCATGATTGCCTGCGTGGTAACTGTGTTGATAACTAAGCATGCTCGCATCCTGCAAAAAAGGGATAAAAGCGTCACCACTTTTTTCCGTCGGGCAATGCTTCTTCTCCAGAATGAAGGATATTGTTCAACAGTGTTTGAGCTGTTTGTTGACGCATGGGGTGCAAGTAATCAGGCGAAATATCACACATGGGGCGCAAAACGAATTGCCGCCAATGCATGTGTGGGTGCGGCAAGCTGAGTCGTTCTTCGGCTAAAATAAGATCATCATAGGCAATGATATCCAAATCAAGGGTGCGTGCGCCCCAATGTTCGTGACGAATACGTCCATGTTGTTGCTCCAAATCTTGCAAGTGATTCAAAAGCTCAAGGGGTGTGAACGTCGTTTGAATCTGTAAGACAGCATTGAGATAATCATCTTGACCTTCAGGTCCAATCGGTGGGGTTTGATAGACTAACGATGATGCGATGATGGTGCATGATGGATGTTTCTGTAAGGCATGACGAACACTGCGAAAGGATTGCAAAACATCCCCGATATTGCCGCCCAAGGCGATCCATGCTTTAGGCATACATCAACTCGTGTAGCGTGTTTTGTAAGGTGTTGTTCATCACTGCGACCAAATCGCAAGTTTGTGTGTGAATGTTAAAAGGTGTGATAGGCATGTTGCTGATATTTACGAAGCATCTTGCTTTGGTCAATGCTTGCCCGCTTCATCCAACACGCCCTAAGGAAGTAACTATGTTCAAACGAGTTTTACCGATTATTATTATTTTATCTGCGATTGCAGCCTTCTTTTTCTTTGATTTAGGGCATTATTTAAGTTTTGATGCACTGGCAGAGCATCGTCAGACCTTAACTGCTCAAGTCGAGGCACATGCTGTCTTGGCATCATTGATTTACATGATGATTTATATTGCCGTTGTTGCGTTGTCATTACCGGGTGGTTTGATGATGACATTAACAGGCGGTTTTCTTTTTGGGGCTGTTTGGGGTGCGATTCTAGCCGTTACAGGCGCAACGTTGGGCGCGACGATTTTATTTCTCATTGCCAAAACATCGTTGGGTGATTTCTTGCTTGCCAAAGCAGGTGATAGCATCAAAAAACTTCAAGCAGGTTTTGAAGAAGATGTGTGGAGTTATATGTTTATCTTGAGAGTTGTACCCATCTTTCCTTTTTTCTTGGTGAATTTAGCACCTGCCTTTTTGGGCGTACCTTTGCGTGTGTATATCGTGGCAACATTCTTTGGCATTATCCCTGGAACTTTCGTTTATGCCTTGGCTGGTAGTGGTTTGGGTCAAGTATTTGATCAAGGTGCCACGTTTTCCGCTGCGAATATCATGACTCCTAGCATGATGGGTGCGTTGGTAGGTTTAGGAGTATTGGCACTCGTACCCGTCGTATATAAAAAATGGCAACAAAAAGAGGGGAAGGCATGAAAACAATTCAAACAGATATTTGTGTGATTGGTGGTGGTTCAGGTGGTTTATCGGTTGCTGCGGGTGCTTCGCAAATGGGTGCGGATGTGGTGTTGATTGAGAAATCTGCGATGGGTGGGGATTGCTTGAATACAGGTTGTGTTCCCTCCAAAGCTATTTTAGCAGCGGGACATGTCGCAGAAACCATGCGCCAAGGCGAAGCTTTTGGTATCAAAGCTGTTTGCCCCGAGGTGGATTGGGCAAAAGTGAACGATCATGTTCAAGGGGTGATTGCGGCGATTGCACCCAATGATTCGGTAGATCGCTTTGAAAGCTTGGGTGTCAAAGTGATTCAAGCTGCCGCACGTTTTATCGATGAAAAAACAGTACAAGCAGGGGATGTACAAATCCAAGCCAAATATTTTGTGTTGGCAACAGGGTCTTCTGCTTTTGTACCACCCATTGAAGGTGTCGATACGGTGGATTACTTCACCAATGAAAATATTTTCAATCATAAAGATGCGATTGATCATTTGAGTGTGATTGGTGGTGGTCCTATTGGTATTGAAATGGCGCAAGCTCATCGTCGTTTGGGTGCTAAAGTGACGGTCATGGAAGTGGCAAAATTATTGATGAAAGATGATCGAGAATTGGCACAAATTGTCATTGATCGACTCAGTTCAGAAGGCATGGACTTTTATGAAGGTGGACGAAATTTACGCATTGAAAAAACAGCACAAGGCATCGCTGTTTATTGTGATATGTCAGGTCAACAAGCATGTATTGAAGGCTCTCATGTATTGATTGCCACAGGTCGCCGAGCCAATGTGAACGGTTTGAATTTAGAAGCGGCAGGTATTGACTATTCACCACGCGGTGTTGCCGTTGATGCGCGTTTGCGAAGTTCCAATAAACGTGTGTTTGCCATCGGTGATGTGGCAGGACCTTATCAATTTACCCACATGGCTGCGTATCAGGCAGGCATTGTGATTCGTAATATCTTATTCAAATTACCCGCTAAAGTGGATTATTCAGCCGTGCCTTGGGTAACCTATACCGATCCTGAATTGGCACATGTGGGCATGACCGAAGAAGATGCCAATAAAGCAGGCAAAGACATTCGTATTTTACGCTGGAAGTTTGATGAAAATGATCGGGCGCAAGCCGAACATCGTACGGAAGGCATGATCAAGATTGTGGTAGAAAAGAAAGGCAAAATTCTTGGCGCAACGATTGTCGGCTTACATGCGGGTGAATTATTACAACCGTGGGTGTTGGCAATGACTCAGAACATGAAAATCGCTGCGATGGCATCAATGATTGCACCTTACCCAACGCTTTCAGAAGCCAATAAACGTGTGGCAGGTAGTTTTTATACGGAAAAACTCTTTTCCGCAGGGACGAAAAAATTGGTGCGTTTTTTGATGCATTGGTTTTAGCTTAAAATCATGTGAAAACAGTGGTTACGGTCGCCAGCCCTTCATCACCTGCGCATGTGGCAGCACAGTTTTCAGATGCTCAAGCGCATATTCTTGAGCATGGTTCAGCTACAGTGGCAAAAAAGCGGAGCTTACGATTGTACGTGAGCATTTTTTAACACCAACATCGGGGAAATAATGGGTAAGCTGAATCGTTACAGAAATTGTAGTTTGCTTTTGTAACATTAGGGTGCGCCGTTGTTTTTTTGGGATAAAATCATGGGAGGGTAACAATGGCATTAACAAAAGAAGAAGTTGAAGCATTTGAAAAACAGTTATGTGATTGGCGTGATGAGTTAGAAGGATCGCAAAGTAAAAGCATGCATGCCATGCATGAAGCAGAACAAAGGGCTTACCCTGACCCAACTGACCAAGCCAGTATTGAAATTGAACGTAATTTTGAATTGCGTATCAAAGATCGAGAGCGTCGCTTGATTCGCAAGATTGAAAAAACAATCCTCCGCTTACGTGAAGGTGAGTTCGGTTTATGTGAAGCATGTGGTGGGGATATTTCAATTGAACGTTTGAAAGCACGCCCTGTCACCACCTTATGTATTGAATGCAAACATGAACAAGAACAGGAAGAACGTACGCGCGTTTCATAATATGCTGCAAGGAGGCACTTCTTTCACATCAGGGAATAAAACTTGTATCGATATCTATACTTCTTAGCTTGCGGATAAATTTAATCGCGCTTGACCCCTAAGGAGACTGATGTGAGCAATAGCTTTGATGCTAAAAAGACCCTCGATGTTCATGGCAAGGCATACACTTATTATGATTTGGCTGCCGCTGGTGATGCTTCACGCTTACCTTTTTCCATGAAAATTCTTTTGGAAAATATGTTGCGTCGTGAAGATGGTGATGTTGTCCAACGTAGTGATGTGGAAGCTGTGTTAAACTGGGATGCGAAAGCTGACCCAAGTAAAGAAATTGCCTACATGCCCGCCCGTGTATTGATGCAAGATTTTACAGGTGTGCCAGCTGTAGTCGATTTGGCAGCCATGCGTGATGCCGTGGTCAACTTGGGTGGTTCACCTGAAAAAGTAAATCCATTGGTTCCTGCGGAATTGGTCATTGACCATTCTGTACAAGTCGATGCATTTGCTTCAAATAACGCCTTGGCAATCAATTCAGATATTGAATTTAAGCGGAATAAAGAGCGTTATAACTTTTTGAAATGGGGCCAACATGCCTTTAAAGATTTTAAAACTGTACCCCCTGATACAGGTATTGTTCATCAAATAAACTTGGAATATTTGGCGCGCACTGTGTTTGTGAATGATGATGGTGTGGCATACCCTGATACTTTGGTTGGTACCGATTCACACACAACCATGATCAATGGTTTAGGTGTATTGGGTTGGGGTGTTGGTGGCATTGAAGCTGAAGCCGCCATGTTGGGTCAACCTATTTCCATGCTTATTCCTAAAGTGGTGGGTTTTGAATTAACAGGTCACTTGCCAGAAGGTGCAACTGCCACCGATTTGGTATTGACCATTGTCAACCTGTTACGCTCACATGGTGTGGTAGGTAAGTTTGTTGAGTTTTATGGTGCAGGTTTGGCTGATTTACCATTGGCAGACCGTGCTACTATTTCAAACATGGCACCAGAATATGGTGCAACCTGTGGCATTTTTCCGATTGATGATGAAACATTAAATTATTTGCGTATGACAGGGCGTTCGGATGAGAACATTGCTCTTGTCGAAGCGTATGCCAAAGCACAAGGCATGTTTGGTTCAGATTCAAAGGCTGAATTTAGCGAAACCTTAGGCTTGGATATGACAACAGTCGTACCTTCCATTTCAGGGCCTAAACGCCCTCAAGATCGCATTGAATTAAGTCAATCCAAAGCTGCTTTTGAAAAAGATTTGACAGCCATTAAAGCGGA
Organism: Mariprofundaceae bacterium; assembly: GCA_030950975.1. Taxonomy (GTDB): domain Bacteria; phylum Pseudomonadota; class Zetaproteobacteria; order Mariprofundales; family Mariprofundaceae. Next base: position 8,719 of record JAUZQL010000128.1, read on the forward strand.
AGCTGGTTTAAATACCAAAGCGATTACAACTCACATCAATGGCAAAGAAGTGACCATTGATAATGGTGCAGTGGTGATTGCTGCGATTACATCATGCACCAATACGTCCAATCCATCGGTTATGTTGGGTGCTGGTCTTGTAGCGAAAAAAGCGGCTACATTGGGTTTAACGGCTGCGCCTTGGGTCAAAACATCTTTAGGTCCAGGTTCTTTGGTAGTGACTGAATATTTACAAGATGCAGGCTTGATGGAGCCATTGAAAACGCTTGGTTTTCATGTGGTAGGTTATGGTTGCACGTCATGTATTGGCAATTCAGGGCCATTGCCTACAGAAGTATCCAAAGCTATTGCGGATGGTGATTTGGCAGTAAGCGCCGTGTTATCAGGTAACCGTAACTTTGAAGGGCGTGTGCATGGTGAAGTGCGTATGAACTACTTGGCATCTCCACCATTGGTCGTGGCTTATGCCATTGCAGGTACCATGAATATTGATGTCTACAATGAACCGCTTGCACAAGATAAAGATGGTAATGATGTCTTTTTGAAAGACATCTGGCCAAGCCAAGCAGAAGTCGCAGAAGCCGTTGCGAGTGTGAATAGTGATCAATTCAAAAAGTCATATAATCATATTTTTGCAGGTGATGCGAATTGGCAAGACTTGGAAGCACCGACAGGTGATCGGTTTACATGGGATGATGATTCTACCTATGTTCAAAACCCACCTTATTTCCAAAATATGCGTAAAGATATTGCACCTTTATCGGACATTAAAGATGCGCGTGTCTTGGCTTTATTGGACGATTCAGTGACCACCGATCATATTTCACCAGCGGGTGGCATTCAGGCAGATTCTCCTGCAGGCACGTATTTGCGTGAGCATGGTGTTGAGCAAACAGACTTCAATTCCTATGGTTCTCGCCGTGGTAATCATGAAGTGATGATGCGTGGTACGTTTGCCAATATTCGTTTACGCAATCGTTTGGCTCCGGGTACGGAGGGTGGCGTGACCACTCACCAACCTTCAGGTGAAGCGATGAGTATTTATGATGCTGCCATGAAGTATCAAGATGCTGGTGTTGCCTCCATCATTCTTGCGGGTAAGGAATACGGTTCAGGTTCCTCGCGTGATTGGGCTGCCAAAGGCCCTATGTTGTTGGGTGTGAAAGCAGTGTTTGCCGAATCATACGAACGCATTCATCGTTCTAATTTGGTAGGTATGGGTATTTTACCCTTGCAGTTCAAAGCAGGTGAAAATGCGGAATCGTTGAACTTAACGGGCAAAGAAAAATTCCATATTTTGGGTATTCAAACGGGTGCAACTGAAGTCGAAGTCCATGCGGATAATCAAGTATTTACGGCGGAGGTACGCATTGATACACCCAAAGAATGGGATTATTATCAACACGGTGGTATTTTGCAGTATGTATTACGTCAGCTTGCAGAATAAATAAGCTGCGGATTGAAAAAAGGCGACCTAATTTAGGTCGCCTTTTGAATGTTGGGCTAAATCGTAGATATTTTTACATGCTTTTTATCTATAAAGGAGAACAACATGAAGTGGGTCTTATTCGGAAGTATCGCTTTATTGATGGTTGGTTTGGTATTTTTTATTGCCTTGGCGGTGATGTCTCAAACAGAACCTAAAAATCTAGGCTTATCCAAAGGCTTGTTGCAAGCATGTCCTGATTCTCCCAATTGCGTTTGCAGTGAAACACATCGTCAACAAGATGCTTTGCATTTTATTCAACCCATCCCTGCAAACGATAAAACATGGAAAGATTTACAAGAAAATATCATAAAAGAGGGTGGAATCATTCAAAAACGTGATGAGAACTATGTTCATGCAACGTTTACATCATCCATCTTTCATTACGTCGATGATGTTGAGTGTCGCTATGATCGCACAGCCAAATTGATTCATGTACGTTCAGCTTCACGGGTCGGGCATTCCGATTTGGGAGCCAATCGCAAACGTATCGAAACACTTCGGCTTCGTTTACATCCTTGATTTTGACATCCTTCCCTCATGAATAAATTCACGGGATTCCTTAAAGTCGTTAGGCTGCAAGGAGGGTGGTTATATCGCTCACCCACTCACTAGTTCCTGCTTTATCGTGATTGCTAACACATCCACTCGGCAATTTGGTATTAATTATTACCAAATTATTTTTTCATATGATGCATGATTCGCGAATGATTGTCGGGTGAGGCAATGTTTTTTTGAAAAAAGTAGGGTCTAGTAGTAAGCATAAGTATTGTTATGCTTGAGTTCTTTTATCGAGCATCTAATGTTTGAAAACATAAGCACTCGAGGGTGACGGCTTAGCTTATATGCTAACTTCATACTTGAATGACTATAATAATAAAGGAGGGGGAATGAGTGTACGACTAATAGTGATGTTGTTTTCGATGATGATTTATTCATCGCAAGGGGTGGCATCAGATACAAAAGAAACAGTCAGTGTGCATATGGATGCGTATCACATTGTCATCAAAAAAGGTGTCGAAACACGTGTGTTGGCTAAAGAAGCCAAGCCAAGTGATATTTTAGAATATGTTGCAACCTATCATAATAACACAAAACATAAGGTCACGAATTTAAAAGGTATATTGCCTATTCCAGAGGGTATGATTTATCAAGCTGGTAGTGAACGCCCTCGTCATGCTTTAGCCAGTGTGGATGGTGTACACTATAATGTTATGCCATTGATGCGGAAGGTGAAAAAAGCTAATGGAACATGGGAAAAAGTAAAAATCCCATTGGTAGAATATCGTTTTTTACGTTGGAATTTGGATGTGTTGAAAGGTTTGAAAAGTAAAAAAGTATCTGCACGAATGCAGGTTTCACCGTTGGAGTAATAGCTTCCAGATACAAGTCTTCTGGAATGACGATTGTTTTTAAATGTAGGAAAATAAGGAGAAAGAATGATGAAAAAAATATCGCAAACTCGATCGAAGTTTATCTCGTATCTTGGTGCTGTGGCGTTGGTGTTTATATGTGCCGTATCATTTCAGCCGTCACAAGCATCAGCTGCGACACCACTGGCTGGAACAGTGATTGGTAACCAAGCCTCTGCAACGTATACCGATGCATCCAATGCACCGCGTACCGCAACATCCAATACGGTGAAAACCATTGTTCAAGCCGTTGCTGGTTTTACATTAACGGCATCGCAAGATAAATATAGCACCTCTGGTGGCACGGTTTATTTTGGTCATACCCTAACCAATACGGGTAACAGTGTAGATACCTTTGGTTTAACTGCTGCTGATGCCAATACAGGTAGTAATATTGCGTTTGCAAATTTGAAATTATATGTTGATGCGAACGGTGATGGTCTGCCAGATAATTTCACGGCAATTACAACGACCACGGCAATTCCTGCAGGCGGCTTATTTAAATTTGTGGTAGCTGCATCTGTTCCCTCTACAGTCATCGCAGGAAATAATGATTCAATCACAGTAAAAGGCACATCAGGTATTAATGCTGCATCCATAAAAACCAATAC